>JAUQWT010000298.1 GCA_030835005.1 Ignavibacteria bacterium
ATAAGATTCTGAAGACAGGCGCTCCCGAAAACGAGGCTCCGGTTTACACGCGTGCAGATCTGAAAATTGCAGGACAGGTTCTTGCGGTAATTGTTCCCGTAGAATTTAAATATACCGATCCGGTAAGAGGTGAGGTTCACAGACCATTAGAAATACTGCCTGCAATAACTCTGAATCCCGCAGAAAAGAACATGGTGTTTACGGGCGACCAAACCCGCGATGTTACGATTCGTATAGTTGCGAACCAGCCCGGTATCCGTGGAATCTTAACTGCAAATGCTACAGACGGCTGGCAAGTAAGGATAAAGGACTCACTCTTTTTCCTCGCGGGTAAAGGTGATGAAATAATAATGCATGCAACCATTAGGTGCTTTGGCCATAAACAAGGCGGCATGCTTAACTTCCGGGTGCTTATGCAGGGTAAGGAATACTCAAAGAGTATTCGAAGGGTTGAGTATGATCACATCCCGACACAATTTATGTTAAGTGATGCAGAAGTTAAACTTGTAAATATTGACCTGAAAACATCGGAGAAAAATATAGGCTACATCCCGGGAGCGGGTGATGATATTCCGGCAAGTCTGCGGCAAATCGGCTATGAAGTAACTACAATAACAGATGAAATGCTCTCCGGGGGCAGCATAAATAAATTTGACGCAATAGTGTGTGGTGTCAGGGCGTTCAATGTAAATCCAAGACTGCAGATACATTACCAAAAACTAATGGATTACGTTTATAAAGGCGGCAATTTGATTGTTCAATATAATACTCCGTTTAACACTAGCGTTAAGCTTGGACCATACCCGTTTACCATAACTACAAACCGTGTAACTGATGAAAATGCAGAGGTTCGTCTTATTGATCCAAAAAGTGATGTGTTAAACAATCCGAATAAGATCACCCCAGCGGATTTTGAGGGATGGATACAGGAGCGCGGCACATATTTTGCTGGTGATGTTGATCCCCGTTACGAAAAAATACTTTCTATGAATGATGCCGGTGAGGGTCCGCTTGATGGCAGTCTGATAATAGCAAAATACGGTAAGGGTCATTTTGTTTATTCCGGTCTCGCCTTCTTCAGAGAGCTTCCTGCGGGTGTTGGGGGGGCTTACAGGCTGTTTGTAAATTTGCTCAGCCTTAAGCAGCCGTAATTTGATTTCAATTCCAAATGAATATGGCTAAATTGCAGTATGTAATTTTCCAATTTTCGTTTACGGGGAGGTGTTTATGCTGCAGAGATTTGATCTTATAAACGGTTTACCAAAAGAAACCGGCAGTAATAAAGCGCCCGTATGGGTTTATATAAATCCTGATAGCGAAGAAATGGAATTGATATCCCGTACGCATGATATAGATAAACATACAGTTGAATCCGCGCTTGACCCCGACGAAATTTCTAGGCTTGAGTTTGAAGAAGAGGGGATATTCATAATCTGGAAACGTCCCAAGAATTACCTGGGCTCGGATAATCTTTTGTTTGGTGTTTCGTCGATCGGGCTTTTTTTGTTCAAAGATAAGCTTGTCATGGTGCTACCAGAAGATGTAACTCTTTTTGATCAAAAACAGCACGCAGATTCACTTATGGACGTTGTCATAAACTTCCTTTATAATTCCATTCGTCATTATTTGGATCACATAAAAGCCATGAAGATAATTTCACGGGAGATACAGGTAAAGCTTAATTCCTCTATGGAAAATGAATATCTTATACAGATGTTCAACCTCAGCGAAAGCCTTATATATTATATGAATGCCATAAGTTCGAATCTAACCGTACTCATCAAGCTGCGCAATCACTACGAAAAATCCGGAACCGAGCCTGGGCGCTCCGAGAAGATGGAAGATATTATCATTGAAAATAACCAGTGCCTTCGGGAGGCGGAAATTTATTCTTCGGTGCTATCGGGGTTAATGGATGCGCGGGGAAATATCATTAACAACAACATGAATGTTCTTATCAAAAACCTTACGATGATAAATATAATTTTTCTTCCGTTAAATCTGCTTGCTGGAATCGGCGGCATGAGCGAATACAGCATGATGACCATGGGCATTGACTGGAAAATTTCATACGGGTTTTTCATACTTGGAATGGCGGTGCTTGGCGTGGTTACGCTTTGGTTCATAAACAGAATAAATAAAATGAGCCAGGCGCCGAAGCGCATAAAGCAATCGCTTTACAATAGGATTGTGCACTGGAAGAAGTTTGGCCACTGAAACAATTACATTGATAGAAATACAATGTGTCTTTTAGGCCGGAAATCGGTTTATTTTTGAACCGGTGGTTTTTTGATTTGCGCCAGAGGGCGTGAAAATTCAGCGACAACTAATTTTCTATCATCAATTTCTCTTGTAAAGATATTCTTCACATAATGTAGTTTGCGGGTTTTATGTACCTCGCCTGAGATATCGCCGCCTTTAACGGTTACGAGTTTTCCCCCGTTTTTTAAGAGAGGCTTGCTCCAGTAGCAAAGGTCCTGCAGTACGGCAACGGAGCGCGAAACGACATAGTCAAAATACTTAAGGTATTTTCCGTTTTCAAACTTGGTTGAGGCAATATCTTCGGCTCTTATACAAATTGCGCGTGCATTTTTGATCTCCATTCTTTCGATAATATCACTTACGACTTTTATTTTCTTCTGTATTGAATCGATGAGCACAAGTTCAGCTTGCGGTTGGTTGATGGCTATAATTATACCCGGAAATCCCCCGCCTGTGCCGAGGTCAAGTATCTTAACGCCTGCGGTGAAATCAATTGCCTCAAAGAAAAGCTTGCTGTCTTCGATGAGATCGAATACATTGTTTTTCTTTCGGGATACAAGATTGATCTTTGCATTCCATTCCATTAACAGGTCGTTGAATTCCTGTTCTTTAACTATTGTTTGCCAGTTTTGAGTTTGGTTGGTTGACATGATTCATATCCTCGTCCAAAAATCGTCATTAATATTTTTTAAAACAGTAGAATGATTTATGCCGAATTATTTGACTGGATTCATCTATTGCTGCGAATTATTTTAATAAAGATTACCCGAGTTTACTAGGCTGCTGCCTTCCTCCATAACGCACGCAAAAAGCTTGCCGTGCACGCAAACAAATTTTATCCGGTATACTCTTTTTGAGGCTGTTGTTTCCAATCAGGAAATTGAGCCGCTTAAAAACCAACCTGTTCAATCGCAGGTAAGTTTGCGATGATTTTGCCTGCTTTTGTACCGCGGGCTGACAAATCATGCCAAAGAATTATCTTAATTAATGGAGTTTGAAATGAAAAACAATCCCGTTTTTACATTCGTGCTTGCTGTTGTTTTTGTTATTTCAAGTAGTGTTCTGTATGCGCATTGCGACACAAAGGATGGTCCGGTTGTTGCAGACGCAATAAAAGCGCTTGAGCAGAATAATGTCAATTACGTTCTCAAATGGGTTCAGCCTGCTTATGAAAAGGAAATTAGGGACGCTTTTGATTTAGCGAAAAAGGTTCGAGTTCGGGGCCCCGAAGCGCGCGAACTTTCGGATAACTATTTTTTTGAAATATTAGTCCGTCTTCACAGAGCTGGAGAAGGGGTACCATATACGGGAGTTAAACCTGTGGGAACGCCTATTGACGATAAGATCCTGGCAGCCGATAAATCGATCGAACTTGGGAATCTTTCTCCTCTTGAAAATTTAGTGACCGCAGATCGCCAAGCGGAATTGAAAAAGCGTTTTGAAAAGGTGATGTTGTTAAAAAAATTCGATTTGAATGATATTGGTGCGGGCAGAGAGTATATTGAAGCATATGTACAGTTTTTTCATTTTGCCGAAGGAGAAGAAGGGGGTCATAAGAATGAACATACTGAAAATGCAGGACATTCAGGAAGTGTTTCATGGATATTATCCGGTATTTTCTTCATAACAACCATTTTGTTTGCCTCTTTATACATTAGAAGAAAGTAACTTTTGTACAATTGAAAATTGTGCCATAAAGAAGTTTTTTGATACTTTTTTTGTGAAGATCGGTACGCTGCGCTACCTGCGGGGGTCTTGATTTGGTGAACAATGGGGCATGTTAGTTTGTTCTTCGATGTTCAAAGGCAAATCACACATTACCGTTACTATTCCACAACGGGGAATTGCCCAACAAGCGTGATTTTGAGCGACAAATATCCCGCTCTCAATAAAAAGTAACAGAGAAAGACAAAAATCTAATTATCCTATTTACCCCTTTATATATATTGTTAATATCGATATATCTGATGGTGATACTCCCCCGATGCGTGAAGCCTGGCCAATTGAGTGCGGGCGGATCTTTGTCAGCTTTTCGCGGCCTTCGGTTGAAAGCGATTTTATCTTGGCGTAATCAAAATTATCCGGCAGCTCAATTGATTCGGTCTTTTCAAAACTCTCGGCCTGTTCTGCCTGGCGCTGGATATAGCCTTCGTAGTGAAGTTCAATTGATATCTGGTTTAATGCTGAAGGGTCGTTCAGAATTTTTTCTATTAATGGATTACCCGAAAAATACTTTATCTTTAACAGGTCGCTTAATTCTGTTTCGTTACGTTTGATAATTTGTGAAAGCGAATCAGATTGCCTTACCGGTGTTGAGTTTACCGATTCCAGATAATCGTTTATATCTGCGGGAGAGACATAATTTGATTTAAAGTACTTAATCCCCTCTTTGATAAGCTCTGCTTTTTCAAGCATCTTTTCGTAAACATCGCGTGGGATCAGTCCGAATTTATTGCCGTATTTCATTAGCCTTAAGTCCGCGTTATCCTGCCTTAGTATCAGGCGGTATTCAGCACATGAGGTAAATATGCGGTACGGTTCATCAATCACCTTGTTGATCAGATCGTCTATCAAAACGCCAATGTATGCTTCACTGCGCTTCAAAATAAACGGTTCTTTTCCTTTTATCTTAAGCGCAGCATTTATGCCGGCTACCAGACCCTGCGCTGCGGCTTCTTCGTAGCCGGAAGTTCCGTTGATCTGTCCCGCTACGTAGAGTCCCTCAATGAGCTTTGTTTCAAGTGTAAGCTTGGTTTGATGTGTCGGCAGGAAATCGTATTCCACGGCATACCCGGCGCGGAGCATCTTTGCGTTTTCCAGCCCCGGAATTGTTTTTAAGGCGCGGTACTGAATATCTTCGGGAAGGCTTGAAGAAAATCCGTTCATGTAAACTATGTTAGATTCAATTCCTTCGGGTTCAAGAAATATCTGGTGGCGCACCTTATCGGCAAAGCGGAAAATTTTATCTTCTATGGATGGACAGTAACGCGGACCAGCTCCGGTAATCCTTCCGGTAAACATTGGCGAGTCATCAAATCCGGTTCGCAGTATGTTGTGAGTTTCTGCGTTAGTATATGTTAAGTAGCATGAAATTTGTTTGAGCTTTGGAAAACTTCCGTTTGAGAAAACAGAAAACGGTTCGGGGTTGATGTCTCCCGGCTGCTCTGAGCAAACCGAAAAATCAATGGTATCTAATTGCAGTCTGGGAGGAGTGCCTGTTTTTAGTCTTGTTGTTATAAACCCTTGATTTAACAAATAATTAGAGAGCCCTTTGGCAGATTTCTCGCCAAACCTTCCGCCTTCGGCCTGGCTGTGACCGGTGTGCATAATTGCATTTAGGAATGTCCCACTTGTTATGATGACTGCTTTGCAGTCGATATTATAACCGAGAGATGTTTTGACTCCTGAGATCTTTCCATTTTCATCGCGGACCAATTCATCGACCGTGTCTTGTATCATTGTTATGTTGGGACAGCTTTGGATATATTCTTTCGCAACTTTGGAATATAGATCACGATCATTTTGGCAGCGGGGTGACCATATTGCGGGTCCTTTAGACCGATTTAGCAGCTTGAACTGGATTCCCGAATCATCAGCGATCTGGCCCATTACTCCCCCAAGCGCATCGATTTCTTTCACAAGATGTCCTTTGGCAGAGCCACCGATTGCTGGATTGCAAGACATTCTGCCAATAGCGTCGAGATCCATTGTAATCATTCCCACAGTACAGCCCATGCGGGAAGAGGTCCATGCGGCTTCGATTCCGGCATGACCGGCGCCGATGACTATGATATCATAATATTTGTTTTGAGATGACAATTTTATTTTAGAAAATTTGGTTCATATAGCAAAGTCAATTGACGTAGTGACAGAAAGCGACCACCCCGACTCAAGCTTCGCTTGAGCCACCCCTCCTTAAAAAAGGAGGGGAATCAAAATGCGAATAGGAGAACATTAAATCGTGTGTACCTTAGGATTATTTATACTCGTTCAATTGCTCGTTTCGGACGCATTAACAATATAGACCCCCTCGTCCCGCTTTCGGCTGTCGGCTCCCCTCCACGAGCCTTTAACTCGATGAGTCATAGACCTTAACGGGGAAGACAAAAAGCAACTTCCAGAAAATGTTTCACGGGAAACATAAAATTTGAAATTTTAGCCACTTTTGATAAACAATGTTTCATGTGAAACACAAAAAACGCCAATTTTCAAGCTTTTCTTACTTTCCTATGCAGAACTTTGTGAATATGTTGTTCAAGATATCAACATTTGCCGTCTTGCCTATGATCTCGGAAATGGAATCCATAGCGGCCCTAATTTCAAATGATATCAGTTCGTTACCTCCGCCGGATAGAATTTGCTCCCTCGCGCCGGAGAGATATTCACAAGATTTCAACAGGCAGTCCCTATGTCTTTCGTTGGTTATTATAATGTCCGAAGTCTCACTTCCCGTGGTTAGTGCTGCAGCTTTTTCATTAATTGCTTTATGAAGCTTATCCATACCCTCACCGGTAATTGCAGATATGGAAATTCCATCAATTGGGATTTTAAAGCCCGGAGCTAAATCAACCTTATTATATACTTTAACTACTTTTTCACGTGAAACATCTTTAACGTTATTGTCTGCGTTCGGATCCGGATTCGTCAAATCAATAACCTCAAGGACTAAGTCGGATTCCTCGATCTTTAGCTTCGACCTCCTCACTCCTTCTTTTTCAACAATATCTTCGGTTACGCGGATTCCGGCAGTATCAATCAGATTGTATTGAATCCCATCCATAACGAGCGGTTCCTGCAGGTAATCTCTTGTAGTTCCGGGAATATCGCTAACAATGGCGCGACTCTCATTGAGGAAATAGTTGAAAATACTGGATTTTCCCACATTTGGCTTACCTATTATTGCCAAATTGACACCATTTAGGATGATTTTGCCTCTTTCATATGTTCGGGTAAGATTGTTAAACCTTTCAATCAGTTTGTCTATCTTAACTAGCAAATCATCTTTCGAAACAAGGTCTATCCCCTCTTCTGAGAAATCGAGTTCAAGTTCTAATAAAGAGCAATAATTTATCAGCTCTTCGCGGAGTGATTTAATCTTGCCTGAAAATTTTCCGGTAAGCTGCTTTAGGGCCAGATCATTTGCCTGATCGGTTTTTGCTTTGATAAGATCCGCAACAGCTTCGGCTTGTGCGAGATCCATTTTTCCATTAAGGTACGCGCGTTTAGAGAACTCGCCTGGCTCAGCATGTACACATCCGCTACTACGCAACAAGTTGCTGATTTTACGATATATATAACTTCCGCCGTGAGCAGATATTTCGGCAACATCTTCTCCTGTGTATGAATTTGGCGCTCTGAAAATTGTTACAACCGCTTCGTCAATCAGGCTACCGGCATGAAAAATATATCCGTGCTGCGCCGTGTGAGAGTTCAGCTTATCAGCATCAATCGGTTCAAACTCTTCTGCGCTTTTGGAAAAAATCTTCGCAAGCACGCTGAATGTTTCATCGCCGCTAATCCTGATAACCGTAATTCCAGAGCTGCCCACAAGTGTTGCGGGCGCGAAGATCATTGTGTTCATAAATTATGAGCCAAAGATACCCAATAATGATTTTGGTAACAATGAAGAAGGGTTAAGGGAAAGAGCCTAAACCACGAATTACAAAAATTTCTCTACTCATTCTCATCGTTCTGTTATCCCTGCGAAGGCAGGAACCTGTATTTTGTGCACCCTGGGGACATATCAAAAGCTTTAACCACAGAGTTGATGTGGCGGCATAATAATTGATATATCAACTTCATTGGGTTGGGTTCAGGGTTAGTGTTACAAGAAATTCTGTACTATGTGAAAAAGGATAAGTATGTTTTTGTATTGAGGATTGGAGTTATTTTGACCTGTGGAATTGGCCTTGTTGGAAAAAGTGTGCTTCTGTCGTACAAACCAAAGCGCGTCACCCGCATGGTTAGCGTTTTGTTCGGCAAAATCAATCAACGCGTAAATTCACATTAGCTATAGAGGGGTATTTCGGGAAATTCAATTGACATACAACCATTTTTTTGTTATTATGCAAAGTGAGTCAGAGATTTTTATTGTTAACAAGTTGTGAATAAGTGTTCATATCCTGTTAAGCCATGTTGAGATCTTACACTTCCCACGGAAAAGGCACCGGAAAGTTATTAACAAAATTATGTTAACAACCCCTAAAAAGCCTAATTAAATTTCAAATAAACAAGTTTTTAAGATTTTAATCTGTTGTTAATTACTTTTGAGATATTGAGGTATTTATATATTTAAAGCGTTCTTCTAATCTTAATATTAAACTAACGCCATTTACTTATTTAAAATAGCTACTTAACAAAAACGAAATTGAACGGATACGATCCTAACAAAAATTCAGAGAACCTGTTAGCACACCAAGGCGAAACTTCACAGGAAGCGTTTGAAATGTGGACGCGTTTCATGGAGATTGTTAAGCTTAATGTTTCTGACCTGAAGCTTAATACCTGGTTCAAACCCATCAAACCCAAAGCATTTAAAGAAAATACGCTTGTAATAGTTGTGCCAAGCCAGGATTATTA
>JAUQWT010000299.1 GCA_030835005.1 Ignavibacteria bacterium
AAAAGTATCTGGTACAAAGCAACGCGCAAAGTGTTTTTAATTTCGGGAGTGCATTTTTCCCAGTTGCCGCGGTAAAAACCGTTTAAGAACCAGTCAAGCCTGCGCATCCATCTTATAACGCCATGACAGATCTCGTTTAACAAAGATTTATCATAATCATTCAGTATTTCTGTGCGAATTTCGTAATCGATAAGCTTATCAAGGTACGAATCGGTGCGCTCTACACGGGTTAATATCTTTACAGAAATGCTTCTTGCATCACTATAGATGGTATCTCCGCGCGGCTTATCTCTTTTGTTAGGATAACGCTTATCCTTGCTGTAGGTTTTTCCGGCAGGAGGGCCTTCGGTTTTTGGCTTTTCAACAGAAACAGCCGGTTCGTCAATTTTCACTTCAGGTGCTTGTGGAGAATCAGCCGTTAAAACTTCGGTTTCGGCTGCTGTTTTATTCTCATTCAAAACAGGTGCTTGGATAGTTTCCTTTAGCTCTTCTTTCACATTTTCGCCTGAATTCTCAAGATTCTCAGTCATATTATTCATATAAATTCAGTTAATTGCTTAATATACCGTTATATTATAGTAGTTTCAATGAAGCAGGCGGGGTCTTCAATTTAACTGTTTAGCCACTAATTTCACCAAATTCACAAATTTATTGTTATTAAAATCTATGTTTAATATGGTTTTTATGATGTTTATTTTGCGATAACAAAAACCATTTTCGGAATTACTTTAAAAAATGATATCAATTAAAGATCTGAATCCGCATTTATTAACGGCAGAATATGCAGTACGCGGACCAATAGTAATACGCGCACAGGAGCTCGAGAAAGCCGGCAGGAAAATTATCTACTGCAATATAGGCAATCCACAGGCATTGAAACAGAAGCCACTTACTTATATAAGGCAAATACTCAGCTTAATGGAATATCCGGCTTTGCTGGATTCCACTATCATAAAAGACCTGTACCCGGCAGATATTATTGAAAGGGCGAAACATCTGCATCATTTGATGCCGCATGGGACGGGAGCATATACGCAAAGCGCAGGCATGCCATTCATTAAGCAGGCAATTGCTGAATTCATAAATAAACGTGATGGGATTCCCACAGACGAGAACCAGATCATATTAACTGACGGTGCGAGCAAAGGTGTTTCAGCAGTGCTGACTGCGCTTTTGAAAAAGCCAAGTGATGGATTTATGATCCCCATTCCGCAATACCCTTTATACAGCGCTACAATTGAATTATATGGAGGCACTCAAATTGGATATTACCTTGATGAGGCAAACTCATGGCAATTGAATGAAGAGATATTAACCAAAAGCTATAATGACGCTAAAGCAAATGAAATAGACCCCGTTGCTATAGTAGTGATAAATCCGGGTAATCCAACAGGAGCAGTGCTCTCTTACGAAAATATTGTAATGATAATTAACTTTGCGAAGAAACATAATCTAGCCATAATGGCAGATGAAGTTTACCAGGATAATATTTATTCGGTAAACGGAATGTTTAATTCATTTGCCAAGGTCATGCATCAACTCGGCGAAAGCGGAATCTCGCTCTTTAGCTTCCACTCGGTATCCAAGGGATTTATGGGTGAGTGCGGTCATCGCGGCGGTTATCTTGAAATACGCAATGTGCCGGCGGATGTTATGGCGGAGTTTATTAAACTGCAGTCAATAAGCCTGTGCTCAAATACGGTTGGACAGCTTGTAACATATCTTGTTGTCACTCCCCCGCAAAAGGGTGATGCAAGTTATGATACCTTTGTAAAAGAGCGAGACGGAATACTGAACGAACTTAAGACTAAGGCTGAAATTCTGGGAAAAGGTTTAAACGATATTGATGGTATGACAATTGATATTCCCGAAGGCGCAATGTATGCATTTGTGAAGTTTGAATTGCCGCATACTGAAGATGTAAGCAAAATGTCACCCACTGAACAATTAGCTTATGAAAGCAAACGCGATAATGATTACTGCATGGCTCTACTTGAGGAAACCGGAATTTGCGTAGTCCCCGGCTCCGGCTTCGGCCAGTTGCCCGGAACATTGCACTTTAGAACGACATTCCTGCCACCAAGGGACGAGATGGAAGAGCTTGTGAGGAAGATGAAGGAGTTTCACTCTAACTACGTTAGTAAACTAGGGATTACGAATTAGGAATAAATCTCCATCTTCATCCTCATTCACATGCTTTTTTGTTAATCCTGCGGTACAATTGGATTTCCCTACCCCTTTTCCCCTCCCCTGTTTACGGTATAAAGATTTGCAATAAGTTGTTGTAAATTGTAAACTGTAAATCAAATTAAGTCAACAAACATGATAAAAAGACTAATTTTTCTTCTGATATTTATAACAGCATCAGTATTTTCGCAGGATATTGAGTCAACCGTAAACGGGCTAGTACAGCCGCTTATAGATGGCGGGAAGAACAGGAGCGTATCCGTTGGACTCTTTGAGATCGGCAATGAATACCCCAAAATGTTCTTTTACGGCAAAGTTGCCAAAGAGGATTCTGCCAAACCAAATGAATATACAGTTTATGAA
>JAUQWT010000300.1 GCA_030835005.1 Ignavibacteria bacterium
AGAGGTTTGGAATTTGCTCTTGGAATGAAGGCTGTAGGAGTTGACCGGATAATCTACCAGGATGTGGGAAGAGTAGGACTTCTTGAAGGCCCTGATTTTGAAGGGACAAAACAAATTGCAATTGAAACAGGGCTTAAAGTGACCGCGGCTGGGGGAATATCGAGTTACGATGATTTGAGAAAAATGCAGGAGCTGGAAACATTTGGAGTTGATTCTATCATGATGAGCCGTGCTTTGTACGAGAATAAGTTTCCATGTCAGGCAATCTGGCGCGAGCAGGAAAAGAAAGACACTTCACTTGATCTTCCTAAGGTAAAGTAATCTATATCCTATTATCAAATGAACGGCACTGCAGCTGATACGTTAGGAAGCAAGAAAGTAATGTATATTGCTATTGTAGCAGCAATGTTGCTTTTCCTGTATTGCCAGTATTTAAAGTTTGAATATTCACCTGATGATACCTATATATATCTAAAATACTCCAAGAATATTTCCGAAGGATACAATTTCTCTTTTAACAAAGGAGAGCCAAGTTACGGAGTTACCGGCCCGCTTTGGGCTTTGATACTTACAATACCATTTTTTCTTGGAATTGATCCCTTTTGGTTTGCTAAGTCATTGGACCTTTTATTCATTTTACTCTCCTTCACAATTTTTTATAAACTCACAAAATCGTTTTTTGTTGAAAGTTTCATCTACCGCACTAGTGCAGTTTTGATATTTATGTTAAATCCGTTCATCATCAGATCCACTTTTACGGGAATGGAAACGTCATTTGCATTATTTATGGTACTTCTGGCTTTTTACACTTACTATTCTAAGAGAATGTACTTCTCTTTTTTAATTTTGGGATTTGGCATGTTGGTAAGACCGGAAATCTTTGTTTTGATTGCAGTCTTATGGACAATGCTTGCCATTCGAAATTATAATGAAGGGCGGGGAATATCAAGAACCCTGAAATATGTTTGCTGCTCTTTGTGCGTGATAATACCGTTTTGGATTTTTGCATATTTTACCTTTGGCACAATTGTATCTAATACTAGTCTTGGCAAATCTGCACTCAGGTTTGATCTGATCAACCAATTCATTAATGCGAAAGAAATAATCAGGTTATTCCTTTTATTTGGCCCGGCAGAAGTGATCTTATTTTTCATTGGCACAATTGTTTTGATTTTCAGAAAAAATTTCTACACAATGCCGCTGATCTTATGGGTAATCGGATTACTTATTCTTTATTTTCTTTCATCAACTGCAGCAATGTCCAGATATATTGTAATCATATACCCTTTTACAATAATAATTGGTCTGAAATTCATTGAGAGTCTCCAGTCGTTTAAGAAAACTGCAATTGCTGTATTTCTTGTTATTTGCCTGTTATATTCGCAGTTCGTTTTTCACAGATATGTTAAACCATATACCGATGGCTTTACAGTAGGGATAAAAGAGTGTCTAATTCCGGCTGGAAAGTGGCTGGAAGGCAATTTACCCGATGGAAGCCGGGTTCTGGTTAATGATGTTGGAGCGATTGGCTTCAATACCAACAAATATATAATAGATGCAGCGGCCTTGATTAATAGGGATCTTGAATTGAACAGGAAGATCCTTTCTATACCCAATTATGAAAAGGAAAATCCGCGACTTATGCTGAATTTTATTGAAACCGATTACCTTGTTGAAAAAGATACTGCCTTGAATTTTGAGATAAGAATCATAAAGGATTATGAATTAATACCATTGCAGGCTTTTACTTTTCCCAGAATGTGGGTACTTGATCCGCGTCCTCAGTACTTCACTATTTACAAAGTGAATAAGTTGAAACTTTAGGCATATATAGCATGATTTAATCCTGTCAAACATTCCTTAAATCACTTATCTTTGTAGATCCAACTGCACTAAAACTATGTCTAAAAGAACAATAAAATCACCAACTGGCAGCAATCTAACCTGTAAAAACTGGGCATCAGAAGCCGCTATGCGTATGTTAATGAATAATTTAGATCCTGAAGTGGCTGAGAATCCTGACGAGTTGATTGTGTATGGTGGCGGGGGAAAAGCCGCAAGAAATTGGGAATGTTATGATAAGATCATTGAGTCATTAAAGAACTTGAACGAAGATGAAACACT
>JAUQWT010000301.1 GCA_030835005.1 Ignavibacteria bacterium
GTCATATCACCCAGTACATCATAACCGGTTAGAGTAATCGGTACAATTGCCGCAAATAGCAGCATACATATCACCGAGCCGGTATCATCAAACCACAGCCTGAAGAATTTCATGAGCATAAGCAGCATGAAGCCGAATACAAAAATATTCTGGAAAAAGTACGCAGCAATGAATGATGGTTTTTCGGGAAGAGCAGTATTCAGGACTGTGATCCAGGCTTGAGTGATGTATGGATTCAGCAGTCTGTATTTGTAAGGATATTCAATACTATTATTTATAATTGAGATATGACGCGTATGCTTAAGGTCATAATTTGGCGCATCAATCCTGAGTGTCTGATAAAATGCCAGTACCAGCGCGGCAAATATGGCAATGAAATATATTTTGTTTTTTATCAGCATTTAGTTGTAAGTTTCGAACCTCACCCACTACCCTTCTCCTAAGAGGAAGTACTCAATAACCTCAAGGATTAACTCCCCTCTCCTTCCAGGAAAGGGGCTGGGGGCGAGGTAAAAATCACGATGTAAACTGCCACTGGAACGAATCCCTCATGATACCCCTCGCTCCAAAACTTTCTTTGAACTTGCCGAGCCCCCAGTTGGGATCCATATTCACAGTAAACAGTCCAAAATCCAGAAAGCCGAGTCCCCTGCTGATGGCATCTTTCATTATCGTGTAGAAAAGCAGGTTGACTGCCCTGTACTGCTGGTATTCCGGGTTATGACTAATGTAGAATACAAGCACCACCTTATCATTGCAGTAAAAGTTTATTACTCCTGCAATCATTTTGCCTTTAAGGTATGCACCGTATAGCTGAATTTTCTGCGGAAATAATTCCTTAAGCCTGAGTAATTCTTCAAGCGTATGTGCCGGCTGAACGTTATGCCGCATGGCAAGATTGCTCTTGAGAATATCATAATATTCCTCAAAATCGTTCGACTTCTTTATCACCACTCCAAGTTTCTCAGCCTTTCGAATAGAAGTTCTTGCTTCAGGCTTTATTAGTTTCATCACATTATCTTCGTCGGTATCTAAAGTAATAACACTTGTAACTTCCCTCTTAAGGTAGTTGAATCCGTTCTTGATAAAAGCAAAATCAAGATACTGATTATATCTTTTCTGATAAACAACCGGACCACTGGTTACAACTATCCTCTCAAATTTTTCTTTCAAAGCGTAGTCAATAAGATTCTGAGTAAGATCAAATGCCTGCTTAATTCCCAAATTCTCTTTGTGAACAAACCCTCCGTAAGAAGCGCCCATATGTGACCACAAAGTGCGGAGCCCATCCTGCTCAATTTCTATTGCAGGAAATAAAGCAGTGATCTTTTTTTCTTCTTTGAAAATTAATGAATTGTCTGTGAATTTATCAGAAGGGTGATAAGATAGAAACTTGCGGGTGTGGAAGATTGTCCCGTTACTTGAGGAAGCAGTAAAATCTTCCCAATCCTCCAGATGTTTTTTTTCGTACTGTATTACTTCCATTCATTCCGGATATTTTAAAACAAAAGTCAAAGGCGTGCCTTTGACCTACGGGTCATTTAGAAATTTGTGCCAAGCGTAATTGTGTGGCTTGAGCCAAGAGAATATTTGTATGGCACAAAAGCGTAATCAAGATTAAAAGCCTTATATTTCAGCCCAATACCGGTTGTTATGGATTTATTCTCGTAACCTGATTGATAGCCAACTCTGATTGCAAGAAATTCATTGTACAAAAATTCAGCCCCGGCATTTGCATGTATTTTTCCGCCGTTAAAGACTTTGTAGCCATCTGCGCCAACTACGAGCAAAGAATTCAGTCCAAGTACAGGAATTACATAAGAAGCTCCAAACCTTATCGAAGAAGGTAACTTTGTGGGCGAATTCCTTAAGTCACTCATAGAGCCAAGATTAGAAATTGATGCTCCAACTGAAAGCAATTCTTTCCTGTAGAGCCCGCCAATATCCAGAGCAATTCCGCTTGCATTATCGACATATATCTTCTCATAGAGAAATTTTCCGGTCAAACCAACTGAGATATTTTCGTTGACTCTATAAGCCATAGAGAGGCCTATAGAAAGATTTTGCGCATTGAACTGCCCAAGCGGTTCGCCGGGTATTTCGCGTATATCAATATCATCAACAGCCGTATTATTTATGCTGAATCCAAATGCAACTTTTTTGAATGAAACTTTTGCGCCAAGAAATTCAGTCCTTACACCAAGCACCTGCTTATTATGCATGAAAGTCAAATTGACCTTAGAGCCGTTAAACAGCGCAGCCGGATTATAATGAGTTGCTGAGGCATCGTTTACTGATGATACAACCGCTTCACCCAGCGAAATTGAACGGGATGTGACGCCAAGCTTTAAAAATGCAAGTCCTGTGTTGCCCGCGCCGTCATTTTGCGCGTTTACAAGCGATATGCTGAATGCTAAAAAGACTATTACTCTAATTATGATTTTCAAATATCCGGTTCTTCTTTTCTAAATTAAAAAATGATTTAACGCTTATGCAAAAATAATGATTATTTGAACTTAATAACAGCCGTTATTGTCTGGAACGGATTATGAGTGTAAGGCTCCATTACAAACGAGTAGTCTATTCCCACAAGATAGCTCTTAAATGATTTCTGGTAACCAAGCCCTATAGTTGGACGTGAACCGCCAAATTTATCATCTGCGCTGAAGTTAAACCTGTCCAAACCTGCGCGGAACTTTATATCTTTTAAAGGACTTATCTCTGCCCCGATTCGTACTATATTTGATTTCTTATTGCTGGTCTCGTAATCAAGTGAAACAATTCCGAAATCTTTCGGGAGGTTGTATGAAACACCAAGAGTGTAAAGTATCGGGAATTTTTCCTTTGTCTGGTTGCCGTTCTGTCCGTAGATATCGGTCGTGTTCCATTCATACTTTGAGTTTATATCCTTTACGGTAAGTCCGAAATTCAATTTATCACTTGCCTTATACATTATTCCAAGATCAAATCCAAATGAGGTTGATTTTATCCCCTCGTACAGCTTCGAAAGGTAAAGCTTGAAGCCAACGCCTGCTGAAAACTGAGGTGATACTCTGATAGATGGGGCAAAGAGAAACATATTTTCGCTTGTTGAAAGCTCTCCTATGGAAAATCCGTCCAGATCGCGACCGTCAATTTTGCCAACTCCCGCATTTATCCATGCAAAGGTTATTCCTGCTCCGCCTTCAGTCTGGTTCGGAAGTTTGAAATTCTTTGTGTAACTAACGAAGTTCAGTCTTCTATCCAGCGAAAGGAATGAATAGCTCAAATTTATCAAATGCTCATTCTGCAGAGATGAGCTTGCGGGGTTATACAAACCGCTTAAGTCACCCGAACTTACCGAAGTCATAGCATTACCCATAGAAATTCCGCGAGCATTAAATCCCATTCGCGTAAACGCACCCGGCAATCCTGCCAGCTGTGCGAATGAATCCACAGACAAAAAGGCAATCAATATAACGGCTATTTTTAGTATTTTCATTATGAATTACTTTTTTACAATTACAAGTTCGTTTTCGCTGAGCTTCTTCTTCAGGCTCTCCGAGTTAGAAAGCTCCAGCTCAAACTTTTTCCCGCCGGCTTCAAATGGCTGGGGAGCTATATCACCTGTTCCGCTTGACCAGCTAATTATCTTTGTTTCGCTCCCCGAGATAACTTTAAAATCATGAAACCTGATATTAATGCTGTTACCATTTGGGAAGAACTTCTTTTCATCTCTTATCCCGGTAAATTCCAAAGTAAAATCCGGAAAAGTCATCGCTTCATTCTTTGAATATGAAATTATTGAATTATACTCATAACCGCCCTTTGCAGAACAGCCGAACAGTGTTAACAATGATATTATGGCTAATAATTTCAATTATGCTCTATAGAAAATTTTACTGCAGCACAAGTATTTTGCCCCAAACAGTTTCATCTTTATCTATCTCAAGTCTGTAGAAATAAACTCCGTTGCTTACCTGCGTACCATCATCTCGTTTGCCGTCCCATGATGTCCATAGTACATCCGGAGTGTTCCTTTGAGCGTTCTGAAGCACTGTCCTTACCGGGAACATTGCAAAATCAAATATCTTTATTGTAACCGATGCCGATGTTTTACCCGTCTTGAAATAAATCCTGCAGACTTCATCATCCGGAGAGAACGGATTTGGAGCCGCATATGTTTCATTGGTCGAAGTAATATTCCTGTATGCGCGGAATATTTTCCATTTGCCTACCCACGGACTGCTTAATGTATCTGTTGTTCGTGCAAGCCCGTCACCGCTTCCTACCCAAACTGAATCACCCTGCGAATCAACTGCATAGAAAAGGTCAGTTCTTATCTGGTCGCGTATGGTCTCATCATAAATTATCGATGGCTTGCTCCAGCTAAAATTTGGCGGCGTAAAATAAGCGCGCCATATGCCAAAATCTGTTGCTGCATACACTATTGAATCCTTAAACCCAAGATTGTGCGAAAAAAGTCCCTGCTCAAGAGTATTGCCCCAGGTATTACCCTGGTCTGTTGTATAGCTTACACCGCTGAATTGTCCGGCATTATTTACTTCGCCTTCACCAGGATTAGTTGCTGCCCATAGTATCTCTTTATTCGAATATCTTTGCATTTTTAGACCTACTACGAAATTACCTGACACCCCGTTACCTGAACCGGTATTGCCATACCTGTATTTCTTCCAGCTTACTCCCCAGTCAGTTGACTTATTTATTCCCGCTGAAGTTCCTGCATAAATTGTGGAATCATTCGCCGCTGTGAGTGCAAAACCTTTGTGATTTCCGTTATCCCTTGGGTTATATTGGAAAGTATATGTCCCGCCCGGGTAAATGCTATCAAGGTTATCAGGCGGCATCAGTACTCGTGTGAAAGTTCTTCCGAAATCTGTTGACTTCCTCACTCCCCCTGCCCATGAAGCAAGCCAAATTACAATTGTATCTGAAGTGGTATTTTTCTTGGTAATAAGTATGTCGTATGAAAGATTCTGCTCATCGACAACAACTGCAAGTGCAGGTATCAAATTTGCGCCATAACTGATAAACGTGCCCGAAGCGCTATCCATTGGCTCAACCGGCTGCGGGTAAGCAAGCCATGTTGCACCGTAATCAGAAGAAACTTTAATGCCTGTACCTGTTGGAACGTAATCATCACCAACTTTCTGTGAATATGCGGTACCAACTACAACCCAGTTCTTATAGACTGCAAGACCCGAAACATCATCTTCTTTGAAAGGCTCTGTACCGTAGAAATTCTGGAATGAAATACCAAGATTTGTTGTGCGTGCAATTCCTTTTCCTGTGCCAAACCATACAGTATCGCCGTTTGGATTGCTGATGGTGATCACATCGGAAATAAAATTTGAAATGATCGTTTGACTGGTAATCGGCGTTACAGAGACAACTTCACCGGTCCTGTAACCTTTTTGAGTAATCTTGGAAGGCTTAAACTTATTATAATCCTCTTTCACTATCCGGTATTCAAGCGGACTGATCTGAGATAAGACGATCTTTGAAGATATTATCAGTATTATTACTAGTAGTTTTTTCATATTGGAATTATGGATATACATAAATTGAGTCTGCTAAAACATTGCTGGTATCACCTGAACGATCAACTGCTTTTATATAATATCTGTAATAACCTGTTTCAGGGGGACCGCCAAATAATTTTCGCGTAAATTTACTGTCGTTAGCAGTTGTATCACCGCTTGTAAGTCCTGTGCCTTCCACTTCACAGCAGCTGCCATCATCAAACAGGTTTCTTGGCGTCAAAACCGTTCCCCCGGGTGAAGTACCGGTATAGAATACTCTTCCGATATCACAGGCACCATTGGGGTCAGTTGCAGTTACCATGAAGATCAGAAATACCTGATTATTCTGTTGTGTGCTGTCAGGTGTAATAATTATGTTCGATATGGATGGCGGTACATTAGGTGAACGGGTTATTGAAATTGTTTCGTTGATCGGACTGCTTGTCAAGCCGGCAGTGCTTGTTGCAAGGAATTCTATATTGTGGAAACCAACCTCACGGCATATAAACACATGATTTAAGATTCCGGTAAATTTTCCATCTCCTGCCGTAGTATCAGGATAGACTCCGTTATCTTTTAAATCAGCAATTGAAACCACATTACCATATAGATCATAAAATTTCAGAGAGACGGAACTTATCGGATCAACTGACTCAACAGTTGCGCCTGCAATACAATTGACAGTATCAGAGTTAAAAGTAACAGGGGTAATATAGTGATCCAGAATTGTCGGGAAATACAGTATGGGATCAATAACATTTGAATTCTCTTTTTCACACGAGTACATAAGTATCCCGAGAAAAAGGGGCAGTAAAAAATATTTTAGTTTATGCAATCTGTGGAATTTTAGTTTAACTGAGATAAGTAGAGATTTCGATAGGCTGAATTATGTAGTTTTTGTGAGATTTTGAATGATTATCAAATTGCTTTACAGCAAATATAGGACATATTTGGAAAAAAACAAGATTAATTTTTTGCTGAACTCATTGAATATTCT
>JAUQWT010000034.1 GCA_030835005.1 Ignavibacteria bacterium
ATATTCAGGTTTGAGTAGATGAACTTAAGGCTGCCATCAACTATGTTACTTATCATTTCATCCGGCATCATTGCGCATCTTCCGCGGATGATAAGAGCAGCCATTCCGTGAACGAATCCCCATATTGCAAAAGTAGCTGCATCAATATCTGACTCTATCAGATATCCTGCTTCAATACAATCTTTAACCGTGTTTCTGAGATAATCATAGGAACGCTGGCCGGCATCCCACTGGTTTTTTTCAGTAATCTTTTCCGCAACACCTTTTGCTATGAACATTAGATCGTAATAGTCTTTATTTTCCATTGCGAACTTCATGTAAAGTCTTCCCATCTTAGAAAGTTTTTCGATAGGGTCTTTGACATCATCAAGAGATTTCTGAAGTGCGTAAAGTTTTTCAAAGCCCTCTTCATGGATCGCATGAATTATTTCACCTTTATCTTTGAAATAAGAATAAAGTGAACCCGGAGAATAATCTATCTTTTCGGCTATTTTCCTGATCGAAACATTTTCGATTCCTTCTGCCACAAATAGCTTCATTGCAGTTTTCAGGATTAACTGCCTCATTTCAAGCTTTTCCCGTTCTTTTCGTTCTTCTATGCTCATTTTAGTTCAGCGTATAATTATTAAACAATGTTTAATTTATGAACGCAATTTAATATATGAAAAACTATTTGTCAAGTCTCATTTTAAATTACCTTTAATATTTTTAATATTTGTGCGATTTTGGGCGAAATTTATGACTCAAACCGCAGATCGAACACCAATTGAGATAAAGCTGGATAATCTCCCCGGAGGTCCGGGCATTTACCAGTTTAAGGATAAGACCGGCAAGGTAATTTATGTTGGTAAGGCAAAGAATCTTCGCAATCGTGTACGTTCGTACTTCATGACAAAACCGGTCGGTCCGCTGATCGCTAAAATGATATCGCTGATAAAGGATGTTGAGATAATAAACACGGACTCTGAAGTTGAATCCCTTATACTAGAAATGAACATGATAAAGCAGCTTAAGCCAAGATATAATGTTAACCTAAAAGATGACAAGAGTTTCCCCTACATTGTTGTTACAAATGAGCCATATCCAAGAGTCTTCCCGACACGCAGGCGGCGTAATGATGGTTCACGTTATTTCGGGCCGTACACTGATGTTGGCAATATGAAATTTTCGCTTAAGATGCTGCGTGATCTGTTCATGATAAGAACTTGCAGTCTGAACATAACACAGGAAGCGATTGAAAAGAAGAAATTCAAAGTATGCCTTGAGTATCACATAAACAAATGCGAGGGTCCGTGTGAAGGGCTTGTTTCGCAGTCAGAATACAACCAAATGATATATGAAGTTGAGAAAGTTCTGCAGGGCAAGACTCTTACTTTGATACGCGAGCTTGAAGAGAAGATGAAAGACGCCGCAAAGAGTGAAAAATTTGAAGAAGCTGCTCTTCAGCGCAACAAGATAGATTCTTTGCAGGTCTATACTGAAAGACAGAAGATAGTTTCCGAAGATTTCCTGGATAAAGATATTATCAATTTTGTTAAGGAAGAAGATGATGCATGCGCGATGATACTGAATATCCGTGACGGCAAGGTGATCGGCAAACGTCACTACTACCTTGATACAGTTGAGGATAAAGAGCCGGTTGAAATCCTTGAAAACGTGGTATTCCGTTACTACTCAGAGAATACTTTTATTCCGGATGAGATTCATTTACCGGAAGACGCTGACTCAACCGAAAGCAGTATTGAAGCGCTCGAAGAGTGGTTCATAAAGAATTTTAACAAGAAGGTTGAGTTTAAGATACCGAAGCGCGGCGAGAAAGTGCAATTGCTTGCAATGGTTAAAACCAATGCAAGGTATATGCTTGATGAACTGAAGCTTCAGCGGTTAAAGCGTGAGTTTATTCCGAATTCTGTAACTTCACTTAAGCGCGATCTAAGGCTTACCAAATTACCCCGCAGAATAGAATGCTTTGATATTTCCAATATCCAGGGAACAGATACAGTTGCCTCAATGGTGGTGTTTATTGACGGTAAGCCGAAGAAAAGTGATTACCGGAAGTTTAAGATAATATCTGCAATAAATGAGGTCGGCAGGCCGGATGACTTTGCCTCAATGCGCGAAGTTATTAGCCGCAGGTTTAGGAGAATTGCCGAGAAGAAGGTGGAGCCAATCCCAGTTATTGCAAACGAAGAAACGACAGATAGCGAATCGCCGCCTGATGATGAAAAAAATATGAAAGTCTATTCTGATCCCAGTTTCGAATCAATCCCGGACCTGATCGTAATAGATGGCGGTAAGGGGCAGCTTTCTTCTGCGGTAAAAGTGCTGAGTGATCTTGGGATTGAAAATCAAAATATTATCGGGCTGGCGAAACGGCTGGAGGAAGTTTACTTGCCGGGTGCAAGTGATCCTCAGTCAATACCCAAAACTTCAAGCGGAATCAAGCTGCTGCAAAGAGTGAGAGACGAAGCCCACCGGTTTGCAATAACATTTCACCGCTCACTGCGCGATAAACGCACATTAAAAAGCGAGCTTGAGGATATTAAAGGTATTGGCAAACTGACAGCTCAGAAGCTGCTGAAAGAATTCGGCTCAGTAGAGAAGATCAAAGACGCGATGAAAGAAAATTTTGAGGAGTTTGAAAAAAAGGCAGGGAAAAAAGCTGCGGAAAGACTAAGAGAATGGGTAAAACAAAAGCTCTAAAACTGAAGTAACTATTTCCGGAGTGTTACATATGGAATAAGGTACTTACTCCCCCACCAGCTCCGGCCTGTACTCAAAATGCATGGTATCGTAGTGATACCACTTGCCTCCCCAGATGAATCCGTGCTTCTCGAAAATTTCAACTATTTCCATAGGTACCTGGTTCTTCCAAACCATATTGCCATCCCACTGCCAGTAGTTTGAATATTTTGTGTTAACATCAATTGAAGTGCCGAATGCATGAGTGCTGAGTCTGCTTGTACCCGCAATGTTGCGCCAGTTGAATGTCCCGGCAGTTTTGCTTACATATTTGTGATACTCTGCACCCAGCGTTGCTTCAAGCTCATCGGAAACTTGCTTCAGTTTATCAGCTGCGCCGTTTACATTATTGAATTGAACTGTGCATCCACAGATGGATGGCAGCCATTTAACAGTTGTTAGATTATTCTGCACTTCGCCGGAAGAAGAACCATACATTTTGGTAAAGAACGGCTCATATCTTATTCTGCCCGGCTCAAAATTCTCATCGGGGGGTGAGCTCCAGTCAGCGCCTTTAACATACTTTTGCGACATCATGTCTTCAAGATCA
>JAUQWT010000302.1 GCA_030835005.1 Ignavibacteria bacterium
GAAAAATTGGCAGCAAAGATATTGTTCATCGAGTCAACTGCAATACTGAAAATTGTTTGTGAATTGCCGCCGGTAAGTTCAGACCAGTTAAAACCATTATTGGTGGTTTTATACAATTTTGATGCAGAACCAAGAGAGCCGGCGTAAACATTTCCGCCTGGATCTTTAGCAACTGACCATATCGAAATTCCATTCAAGGTTTGAGTCCACTGAGAGTATGAAATTGAAGAAACAAACAAAAGCAGGAAAATTGAGAACTTCTTCATAATGCAGCCTCCTGAGGTTATTATTTAAGCTACTTCAATTTACTTTTAGCTTCTTCATATTTTACTTTGATGATCTGTTTCATCGAAGGAGATAGTATAATCAGCGTATCCCAATCATCAATTGCTTTTTGATACTCCCCCGTTTCGAAATAACAAATTGCCCTGCCACTATAGGCAAATGCATGTTTAGGATCCAATTTTATGACTGTAGAATAATCTTCGATAGCAAGCGGCATGTTATTATTCCTTCTGTAAAGCAGTGCTCTGCCGTTATAGGCAAGTTTATTAACGGGATCAATCTCCAGCGCTTTATTGAAATTTTCAAGTGATTTTTCGGGCTGATTAGCAGCATCATACATTGTTCCAAGCCCGAGGTATGCAAACGTAGAATTGGGATTGAGAAGAATAGCCTTTTCAAAGTCTTCTTTTGCGGCCTCATGTTTACCGCCTGAAACTTTTGCATTTGCTCTTAAGACATAAAGGGAATCAACTTCAGGAGCTAGCTCTATAGCCTTAGAAAAATCCTCAATTGCTGATGACTGGTTTAAACTGAACAAATATACTGTACCACGGCCAACATAAGCATCAACATACTTACTATCTATTTCAATGGCTTTAGTATATAATTTCACTGCTTCATCATTTTTTCCAATTTCAAACATATATTTCCCCTTTTCAAAGTACTCTTCAGCACTTTGTGCGAATACGCTTTGGATAATTGCAAAAATGAGCAGGAAAACTAGTATTAATTTATTCATATTTTTGATGAATTAGTTTAATGTGTACTTCCTTATACGGATAAAAATCTTCAAATGTTCAGTCTATGATATCAAGTTTGCACGGGTACAGATAACAAAAGCAGGAATTCCAACTATTTTATTCATAAAACATTCGATCTAATTTCCTGATTGTTTCTAATTTGCTCTATTTATTTGTGAAATTCAATATCATATTTCATTTGCATAAATACTGTATATACCTTATTTTTGTTCATTAGCAAATTAAATTTCAAAGGATAATAGTAATGGCAGATCTCAATTCACAATTAGACGCAGTAAAATCCAAGGAGAATTTCCTAGAAAAGATAACAAGAATTATACCCGGTTATGACGGCTATGTTAACAGGGATAATTCAAGAGAGCTGGATACAATATTAAGGAATACACTGGCTACAAGACTTGATGCAAATCACATAAAACTGAAAAATACTATATTGAACCTATCTCAGCGCGGAAAACTATTTGAATCCGATGGCATTGATAAGCTAGATAAGAAGCTTCAGCTTGCCGTTGGGAAATTCAAGGCTGCTGCGCGCGGTTACAGCGGAGCATTTGATGTTGTAAAAGTGAAAGAAGATAAGCTGAACCAGCTCTACCAGTTTGATGCAAGTATGCTTACAAATGTAGATAGTATTACTGCGGCATGTACTGAGATGGACACGAACAGTAAATCAAATGTTGACATAAAGCCATCTATGGAAAAAGTAAGTGCGGCATTAGATGATATAGTTGGCATGTTCGAACAGCGCGAGAGTATTCTGAACAATGTGTAGAAATTCAGATTAAGATTCGTTTTGGACATTAAAATGGCAGAGTTAATTCTGCTATTTTTGTTTTAAATAGTTATCCAAAATTCATTTATAAACTTCCTGATATTTGTTATATTCGTGTATTGAATAAATTCAATAAATACATTAAATCCTTAATCAAAAGAGTAGAATATTCGCAGTATATCAGGTTCAATACTACAAGGCAGAATATTTTTCTTCTGCTTGTTGCAGTAACTCTAGTAACAATTTCATTCGATCTCAGCAGTGAACTTGCAAAAGAAAAAGGTGAGATTGATGCTGTTATTGCAGTTATGGAAAATTCTAACGAAGAATCCATCTTCTACGAACTTCCTGTATTTGCAGTTAGACTTCCTGAAACCGGGTTTTTACCTTCATATAGCGTTCCAATAGAGATAAATGACGTTATTAACTTTCCGAAGGACAGATCTCCGCCGCCGTTATAACCCTATATTGAATAATTCATTTGTGATTTAAGCACCATTGCAGGTAATTGGTATTTCCTGTTTCTGATAGCTGTTGGCAGAATAAGGTTAGAACTTTATTACCTGTAATGGATATTTCTGAGACAATATAATCACTATGCAGTTTTGTGCTGTGGTCAATGATCAAGATTTTTTTGTTTATTAATTTCAGGGTTGTGTATTGCCTGGAATGGAAAAGTGAGAATTCCTGATGAAATATCGAAAAGACTGCAGCTGAACGAGTTCCATTAAGATACGGATGACTCTAGTTAAAACCCGCCTTTTGATTTTTAAATGCAATTTGTAAGTATTATATTGTATTCACTCTTATACATATCACAATTGGATTATTCAAGGTTAGAACATTATGATTGGCCTTCAAGGTTGGTCTATATCTTTATGCTAAAGACTCAATGTCTGAAAAGAAAAACAAAAAAAATAAAATGAAGATAAAGTACTTAATAATTTTGTTAATTTTGATTCTTGAGGGTGTCCTATACTCTCAGGATGACCCTATTGACACAACAGAATATCAAACAGATGAGATAATTATAACAGGAACCAGAACAGAGCAAAAGATAATAGATATTCCTTATCCTGTGACCCGTATTAATTCCACAAACTGGATTACCAGCCGCAAAGTCGGAGTTCAGGATGTACTGCTGACTGTACCCGGCTTGTTTTTACAGCCAAGATACGGTAATCACGATACAAGAATAACTATTCGCGGATATGGCAGCCGTTCTAACACAGGTATTCGGGGGATAAGGATTTTGCTTGATGGAGTCCCTGAATCTGAGCCGGACGGACAAACCAGAATTGAAGCCATCGATTTTGATGCTATCGGGAGGATCGAAGTTGTAAGGGGTTATTCTTCGTCATTATATGCTAATGCACCGGGTGGTGTTATTAACTTTCTGACCGATAAGTACTTTCCCGCATCATTTTTTCAATTGAACAATGAATTCGGATCTTATGGTTTGCGCAAGAACGGATTCAAGCTTGGGGTAAATGCGAAGAACAGCCGTTTTATGACTAGCTACAGCTACCAGAATTACGATGGATACAGGCAGCATAGCCA
>JAUQWT010000035.1 GCA_030835005.1 Ignavibacteria bacterium
ATAGTTGATAGTGGACAGAGGATAGTTGATAAAGGACGGGTTTTCTCGTTTAACATTTCACATTTCACATTTCACGTTTACTTTCCCGATTACCGCAAACATTCTCCCGGACTTCTCCTTATCCCTTCGGTATGAATGCATATCATTACTTGAGTATGTGCAGTATGGCGATACTTCGATATTGCTTTCCATCACTCCGCACAATAACAGTTGGTCAATGACACACTGCTTGATATCTACAAAGAATTTTCTGAGTAACTGTTGTGGTTGTTTAACATACTTCTCTTCAAACATCTCAGCCACTTCTTCTCCGACTTCAAATTTATCCGCCCCTATCCCGGGTCCGACGAATACAATCATATCCTCCGGCCGCGAAGCAAATTCATTCTTCATTTTTTCTATGGCTTTGCATACAATACCCTTCTGTGTCCCCCGCCATCCGCTGTGAATATTGGCAATTGTACCCGTGTGTTTATCGTATATCATAACGGGCAGGCAGTCCGCAACGCTTATGACAAGATATAAGTCTGCCCGGTCAGTTATGAGCGCATCGCACTCTTTATATAATCCCGGTAAGGTAATGACTTTTGAGTTAGCTGAATGTACCTGGTTTGCATGCGCAAATCCGCCGCCATTTATGCCAAGTGAAGAGTAAAATCTCTCCCGGTTCATCATCACCCTATCAATATCATCACCAACATGCTTGCTGAGATTATTATGGAATAACCCCTCACCCGCTATCCTTGTTGATATGCCGTGAATGATCCCTTCGGCTCTGCTAAGTATTTTACTTTTGATGATGTTTATAGACACAGTTTCACATTCCACGATTGACGTTTCACCTTACCAGCTCCTTCAGCTTCTTGACATGCTCCTGCATTTTCCACGGCTCTATCAGTCCCAGCTTGGCGCGTGTAACTTCATCAATTGCTCGGGAGTAGTCATCATCAGTTACAGGCTCATCAGAATCATTCCAGTTAGCCTTCTTGTCCTCAAAATTGTCATCCGCATCATCCGGAAAAATGTAATACTTCGTATCCTTCAGAATAATAACAGCATCACTGCCGGGCCGGAGGAGTTCATATGTCCAATCATTAACGGCGCGCGGCTGGTTCTGTGTCGCGGGATCTATTACAATTGTATCATCTGCAGTAATTACTACAGGCGCTACGTGATATACCCATTTATTGCAGCTGCCCTTGCTTCTAAGCAGAATATGTTCTTTAACCCTGTATTCTTCTTTGTGAGAGCTCATCCTGCATTCGGCAACTATCCATAACTTTCCAACGGTTACTCCAGGAAACCTCTTCTTAATTGCCCTGGCAAGTATATGTGCCCGTGATTTGCAGATATTGCAATCATCGTAATCAATTATATCGCTTAATGATTCAGCGTAACGGAAAACCGAATCAGCAGTAACTGATTCGCCCGGGGGTAATGTATCGCACAATCCCCAGTATGCCACGCTTTCCGGCTGTGAATGAATATAGGCGCTCGCCAGTGCAATACAAACCAATACCTTAATCATCTCGGTGAATAATAATTGTTTTTGGTGATAACGCCAACAACTGGGTTCGGACTATTTTTTATTATTCTTTCTGACGCCCAGCTTTCGCGCGCGGTCCATCACAACATCCGTGCTGCGGTCAAGCTTCAAGGCGATCTCCTTAGCCGGGAGCGATTTGTAATGCTGCCGGATGTATTCATCTTCGGGTTCTGTCCACGGGCGGGGTGACTTTTTTATTCTTAAGCCTAATCTTTTCGCCTTATGAAAAACGGAGCTTTTTGTAATTCCCAGGTCTTTTGCAATTTGTACGTAAGTTTTCTTCTTGTGATTCTTAACAAGATATCGGGTTTGTTCTTTGGTCCAGAAACGCCAGACTTCGGGTCTTCTGAGTCCCATTTTCCACGCCATAGCATGCGTGGCAGTACTTGTTTTGTTAAGCTTTGCGGCAACCTCATCAACGGAAAGGTCTTTATCCGTCCACAATTGTTTAAGCAGCTCAAGCTCTTTATCGCTCCACGCCTTAGGTGCTGGAACAAGTATCTTAAGGGTTCGTGCTTTGCCTAAAACGGATTGCAGGCTGCGCTTAAGAGAGCGCGCAATAGAATCAACCGGTTTATCGGGGTATTTTTTGATTATGTAATTTATCTCGAACTGTGTCCAGCGCCGCATGTAATTGCGGGTGATGCCCAGTTCCTTAGCCTTTGCAACTACCGAGGGGAGGGGGCGCCCTGTTTTTTTTGCAACATAGGCGGCGCCTTTTTCCGAATAGTTTCTTTTAAGGATACCCAGCTCGGGTTTTGTCCATCGTTTCATAATATTGTGTAGTTATCGAGAGTGTCGTGATTCAATATATAAAGATAAAAGTCCGCAGGGACAAAATAAATACAGAAAGATAACGGGAACCTGCGGGTATACACCCGCTATCAGCTATCCTCTATCAACTCCGGCGTTTTCTGCCGGTCCCGCGCCGTTGCTTAGCGGGAATCATTTATCAACTGTTCTCTATCTCACATATTTGCCTCCGATTCTTCTGCAGTCAATTCTCTGAGCCGGTGCATATCTGTATCGCTTGCCTCAGTTGCACCTTCTGTCAGCCTGTGTTTATCATAGATGAGTATAAGCCTTTCCGCCTCACTCAGGTGGGGAGCCGCCTCCTGAAGGCATGCATCGGTGACCTTAAAATCAGGCGAGAAGCTGTTGCTGTAGGCTTTTCTATATTCCTTTTGTATTCTCAGGGCATTTAGATAGTCGCCGGTGCAGGCTGCTTTGCCTTGTGAATACAGCCTCACAAGCTCGGCCGTACCGTGAAGCGCGGTGACTATCATATGGTCAGCTACATCGGTACCACCGGCAAATTCGCTGTTGGCGGCTATCATCATCATTTCCTTGACCGCCTGGTTTCCGAGCCTGTAGACCTTCCCTTTGACATTAATGCTCACAACGGTATCAATATACATCTTATCAACTCCCAGCGCCCTTTCAAGAAACACCCGCACATCCTCCCCAAACCCCGATTCATCCTCAGACAGTCTCCCCTCAGGGGGAGTCGGAAGGGGATTGGTACTTTCAGTCTTCAACTTTTTGCCTTTTGCCTTTTTACTTTTGCCTTCCTTGCTGTCAACTATCACCTCTCCCCTATCAATTGCTTCTCTTATCCTATTCACCCTATCCCAGTTATAACTTTCACCAGTCTGTTTTTCAAGAATATGAACAATATCCTGCAATGTATGCTGTTTCAA
>JAUQWT010000303.1 GCA_030835005.1 Ignavibacteria bacterium
GTTTCTTCTTGGCGAACTGCTTTGCTGAATATGAGAAAAGCATGAATCAGCAAGTGAAAAACCAAGCAATGCCGCGCATGTAACTGTACCGGAATTTGTTAGTTTAAGGAACATCCAGTCGAAGCTCCCCGCATTAGGCACGGAGTTTGATACTCCGGCAATACTCCATTTACCTATTACGGTGCCGTCGAAGTTCTTTTCGATAGAGTAGCCATACTCAGTTCTGGCTGCAAACGGAGGCAGGTCATAAGATTTAATGAAATATTGTGCATTTGAATGATATGTGCTGATAATCATAAATAATGCACAGAAAAAACCGAATTTTGTAATTTTGTACTTCATGGTAATTTCTCCTTCCCGGATCTAAGCCGGGTTTTAATTTTTGGAAAATTGAATTAAAAACCAATCTTGTACAAAACTAAATTTATAGCATATAGAAACCTTATCAGAAACCTTATCACTGGTTCAGTGCCAATAGTTTCCTGCAAAAAACATTAGAAATTGCAATAATAATTTGTTGAAAGAGAATGTTTTGGGGACAGTTCCTCTCCGAAGGAATCCTTTGGACAGATCTGACACCATACGACAAAAAAAAGCCCACCAAAATATGACAGGCTTATGTATTCATCCGATGTCTCTAATTCATCAGATGAATAATTACTTTAATAATACCATTTTTTTCGTCTCCTTGAAAGAACCAACTTCAAGCGAGTAAAAGTACATACCTGAAGCCAAGTTTGCACCATCAAATTTTACTTCGTAACTGCCTGCTGAAAGTTTCTGATTCACCACTACTGCAATTTCATTGCCAATTACATCATAAATCAAAAGTCTTACCGGACGGTCAGAACCATTCCCTACAGAATGAGGAATATCAAATTTAATCGAAGTTTCAGGGTTAAAAGGATTTGGGTAATTTTGAGATAGATTGAACTTTTGAGGAATGATACCGTTAATTGGTTCGATTCCAATAGGTGGTAATAAATTACCGTTCTTATCGGTTTTGAGTAGATACCAATCTTCCTGAGTAATTGCAGTATATCCCACCACAACGAACCCACTATCAGATGTCAACTTAATATCAAAGCTTAGTTGATCATTGGACTGGAAACCATATTTTTGTTTCCATATCTCCACTCCATTAGTATCCGTTTTTCTAATTCTGACAAATTGCTGAGTCTCAGAAGAATCTACGTAACCTGTATAAACATAATTACCTTCTGGATCTAAGGTAATGCTTCTGGGAATGCCATAGAAATTAGTATCATAAGCCTTTATCCATTCAAATGTACCATCGCTTCCGTATTTAGCCAGAAATGCTTCATTATCCCTGAAACCACCGCATATGATAAATTTTCCTGATGGAGATTCAACTATACTTCTTGGCCAGACATATAATTCAGAAAAACCTGAGTTGAAGAAAATCTTGTGTCCATCAAAATCTATTTTCATAATGAAAATATTCTGTGTAAGGGGACTTGTTGGACTATAGTAGCCCGTAAGTACAATACTATTTCCTGATACAATTGCATCCCAGAAGAATCCGGAATAAATACCTTCTGTATATAACGAATCCCATAAGACACTACCGGTAGGGCTCAACATGACTACATAAGGATGTTCCGGACCGGATTGATCGGCGCCACACATAAAGAATCTGCCATCAGGTAATTGGAGAATTGATTCCGTAAAGAAATTTCCGTTTAATGGCGGCTTATTTATCAAAATATTGCCATTCAAATCAAACTTAACAAATGAACCTGTCCCACCACACGTTACATAGTTATTGTCTATTGTCTTTATAAGACAATAAGCATCATCCCTGTTAACTTGCTTTGTCCAAATTGTGTCTCCATACATATCAAACCGGACGATATACAAATATCCATAGTTAGTTGTTCCGGCTGCAATATATCCATTATCAGGAGTCTGAATGACAGATCGAAAATATTCAATACTTGGTCCCGCAATAGTCTTCTGAAAAGTAATTGTTTGTGATACACAAATATTACTTAAAACTAATGACATCGCAAATATCATTATCAGATATTGTTGTGATTTGGTTGACTTTAAATTTATAGGGTACATAAATTCTTTTGATAATAAATTAGTCAAAAGGAAACTATCAAATTACAAACTAAATATAATACATAACACTAAAAAATGAAGCTCAAATAAGTAGTCGACAATAGGAAGATTAGTTAGCGCTAAGACAGCTTATTCTATAACTTGATGTTCAAACTGTCAGACTTCGTCTGACAAGTCAGGTTTGAGAACCTGACTTAACGGTATGTCCGTCGTGTCAGGTCCTCAGACCTGACACCATAACGGAAAACAAAAAGACTACAAAAGCCTTAAAGACTTTTGTAGTCTGATAATAGCTTAATTCAAAAGGCAATCGCTGAATCTCTCAATAAAAGCATCAATATCATTTTCTTCTATTACATAAGGCGGTAACAGGCGGATAACATTATCATTTGTGCAGTTAACAAGCACACTTTTTTGCATCATCATTTCAACAAAAGGCTGGCCGGGAGAGTTTAGCTCAATACCTATCATCAATCCCTTGCCGCGTACATCTTTTATCTTATCGGGAAACTTGGCTTTCATTTCATTCAGCATCTCCATAAGGTAATTGCCTAATTGATTAACTCTTTCCATCAATCCATTTTCAAGCTCAGTGTAAATAACCAGTCCGCATGCCGCAGCAACCGGATTGCCGCCAAAAGTAGAACCATGCTCACCCACTGTGAATACATCCTTAACTCTATCATTTCCAAGGATTGCGCCAAGCGGTAATCCCCCGCCAATGCCTTTTGCAAGCGCTACAATATCCGCGTCAAGCCCAAAATGCTCAAACCCATGCATCTTGCCTGTTCTTCCAACACCGGATTGTATTTCATCGGCAACTACAATGAATCCGAATTTCTCTTTCAGCTCGTTTATCTTAGCGATAAATTCATTACTTGCAATATTCACGCCGCCCTCACCCTGGATGCATTCTACAAAAACACCAGCTGTGTTATCATCGATATGATGTTCAAGGTCGCTTAATGAATTAAACTCAAGATGCTTAACACCGGGCATTAGCGGTTCAAACTGGTCGCGGTACTTCTTTCGCGCTGTAAGGCTTAATGCTCCTATCGTTCTGCCGTGAAATGAACCTGTGAAAGAAATGAGAGTTTTTTTATTTGAGCCAAGAAAGAATTTTCGGATAAGCTTTATTGCCGCTTCAACTGATTCGGTGCCGCTATTGGAAAAGAATACTTTGCTGAATCCGGTTAATTGCAGAATTTTATCAGCAAAGGCAATCTGTTTTTCCTGGTAGAACAAGTTTGAAATATGAATATATCGCTTGACCTGTTCTTCAATTGCAGAATTAATTTTTGGGTGATTATATCCCAGCACATTTACAGCAAGTCCGCCGAACATGTCGAGTATTTTCTCCCCTTTATCAGTATATAAATAGCAGCCTTCACCTCTTTCAATTACAACCTTAAGCCGTTTATAGGTGTGGAAGAAATCCTGATCTTCGGTACTAACAAGTTCGTTTAGGTCTTTCATTTACGGGAATTACAGTCTGTTTATAATTTTCAACAATGATTTAATGCTTTTTCTTAAATCTGCCGGAGTGGAAGTATTGCAAACGATAAAATCAGCAAGTTTCATTTTTTCGCGCTCATCCATTTGCTGAGAAATAATATTATTAATAATGGATGTACTAATGCCATCCCTTGCCTTAACACGCTTAATTCTAAGAGCCTTATTTGCATGGATGAGGATAATGTAATCCATTTTGTTAGAATAACCTGATTCAAGCATAATGGCAGTTTCAATAAAAACTATCCTGTCTTTTATCTTTTTGATGAGTTTGTCAATTTCTTTTATAACAAAAGGGTGAACAATTGAATTCACCCTTTTAGTATTTGTTTTGCTTGAGAAAATTATCCTGCGGGCATTCTCTCTGGAAACATTTCCCTGGCTATCCAGAATTCCCTTGCCAAACTCCTGCGCCATCAGTTTCTTAAGCTCTTTGCTGCTTATGTAAAGTTCTTTGGCAACACCATCGGCGTAAATAACCGGGTATCCAAGCTTCTCAAGGTATTTTGAAGCAAGCGTTTTGCCTGAACCTATTCCTCCTGTGATGCCGATGCGCAATTGTTTACTTCGCATAGGCAACAGAGCGTCTTTCCCTTATGACAGTAACTTTTATCTGTCCGGGGTACTCCATTTCTTCCTGTATGCGTGTTGCAATATCAACCGAAAGCTGATCTGCAAGTGCATCGCTCACCTTATCATGCTCTACTATACCTCTTACCTCACGGCCTGCCGGGATCGCATAAGTCCTGCCAACACCTTCAAACGACTTGGCAACTTCCTCAAGCTTCTGAAGACGTTTTACGTAACCTTCCACTGATTCTCGCCTTGCACCAGGCCTTGCGCCGCTAATAGCATCACAAGCCTGCACTATGACTGAAATGGGTGACTCCATTTCCATATCTTCATGATGCGCGCCAATAGCATTGCATACAATGGGATGCTCTTTATACTTCTTGGCTAGCTCATATCCAAGTATTGCATGCGGTCCTTCAACTTCCCTATCGATAACCTTACCAACATCGTGCAGCAGACCGCCGCGCTTTGCCATGATTGGATCAAGCCCAAGTTCCACAGCCATAATTCCGCAAAGATGTGCTGTTTCAATACTGTGCTGAAGCAGGTTCTGCCCGTAGCTTGTGCGGTATTTCATTCTTCCAACAAGCCTGACAAGCTCTGAATGCAATCCGTGCAATCCGCACTCAAT
>JAUQWT010000304.1 GCA_030835005.1 Ignavibacteria bacterium
GTGAGGCTATTAGTTCATTCAATTTCAGCTGAATAGCAAGAGAATCTTTATTCTGTCCTCTTTGAATCAGGAATACCATTAAGAACGTAATGATAGTGGTTCCGGTATTTATGAACATTTGCCACATTTCTGAAAATCCAAACAGAGGCCCGCTTGCAGCCCAAAGGGCTACAATTGAAAAAGAAATAACAAATGCTGGAGTACTGCCTGAAAATTTAGTCAGCAGCAAAGCGAATCTTTCAAAAAAAGTATCTGAATTTTTACCTACTTTGGTGGTTTTAGCCATTAATGATCTCTCCTCCATTTGGATGAAGGATCTGCCCGGTTATATATGCCGAATCATTGCACGCAAGAAACACATAACACGGGGCTATTTCAAATGGCTGCCCCGCCCTGCCCAAAGGGACATCGGTTCCGAATGAAGCGACGTCTTTCGGAGGAAAGGTGGACGGAACAAGCGGTGTCCATACCGGGCCGGGGGCAACGCCATTTACTCTTATTCCTTTTTTAACAAGGTTAGCCGAAAGGCTCCTTGTGAACGATACTATTGCTCCCTTTGTTGCGGCATAATCAAGCAAATGACCGCTTCCCCTGTATGCTGTTACTGAAGTTGTATTGATTATAGATGAATCTTTACCAAGGTGCTTCATAGCGGCTTTAATAATATAAAAGTGTGAAAAAATATTTACCTTAAAAGTTTTTTCAAGCTGCTTTCTTGTAATTCGTGTAATATCTTCTTTTGGATACTGTACTGCAGAATTATTTACAACTATATCAAGCCCACCGAATTGCTTTGCTGCTTTGTGCACTGCTTTTTTGCAGAACGATTCAGAGGAAACATCTCCTGCTATCAAAAGGCATTTTCTGTTTTCCAATTCTATGTATCTTTTTGTCAGCCCGGCATCTTTGTGTTCATTTAAGTACACAACTGTTACATCACAGCCTTCCTTCGCGAAAGCAATTGCAACAGCTCTTCCTATTCCGCTATCTCCACCGGTTATTAACGCGGTTTTGCCTTCAAGCCTGCCTGATGGCCTATAACTTCCCGAAACAAAATCAGGCTGTGGATCCATAACTGATTCAATTCCCGGCTGTTTCTCTTGAGCTTTGCCCGTTCTTACTTTTCTTTTTCTTGAGCCTTTTTGCATTTCTTCGGATTAATTTATCAATTTTGGCTTACTTACCATTCTGTAATTATCTTTATACTGAAAAAAAGCATCAATGAACTTTATACCTTTCAGTATTTTCGCAATGGCTTTATTGCTTGTTTTGCGGAATGTACTTAGATGCTCCCCCGGAACTCCTGTGTTCCAAAAAGAAACTACGATCTGATCAAAATCCCTGTCTTTAAAAGCCTCAACATAGCTATCCAGAACTCTTGAAGCATTTGTTCGGCGGAAATTCTGAAGATGAACATATATGTAAAGCTTATTATCTTCACCCTCTATAAAAAGCTGATTTGACGGAATTTTCATGCTGCTATCCTCCTGATATCCCCCTGATATTCCAGAAGAGAAACTGATTTTTGAAATTAATTCATTACTTACTTAACTCAAATCGCATCAAATAAGATCTTTCGGAACTCCAGGCGCGCCCTGTGAAGCCTGCTTTTCACAGTTCCAAGCGGCCAATTAAGCTTTTGAGCTATTTCATAAAGAGACATTTCCTCGAGATGATAAAGTGTTATTACCGTGCGGTATTCATCCTTTATCATTTCCATGAGTTTGATAATTTCATAATACCTCAACCGTGGTTCAGCATGATCATATGCGGGATCATAATTTACAGTATCAAGACTGTAATGAGGGTGATTCTGTTTCTTCCTGCTGAGGTTTATAAAGAGGTTCTTCATTATCCTGTAAAGCCATGCTTTGGCATTGCTGCCGGGCTGGTACAGATGTATGAATTTGTACGCGCGTATGAAAGTATCCTGGACAAGATCCTCTGCCTCATATTCATCTCTGGTCAATTTCCGCGCAATGTTAATAAAATAATTATAATGAATGAACGCCTCTTTTCTGAATATATCTTCATTTTGCATATCTGGAGTATCCTTTCTAACAATCTATATTTTTGCTTCTTATGATCCTTACTATCATAATTACAACAGCAAATAACAGCAGGATGTGAATAAATCCTCCGAGTGTGTTGGAAGAAACAATTCCAATGAGCCATAAAGCAAGCAAAGAAGCGAATACTACCCATAACATTAATTTTAAGCCCCCCTTTTATACAAGCACTACAGGATCAAAAAACTCAGTATCCAGGTCAAGAATACTGTCAAAGATATCCAAAGGTACGTATTGTTTATTTCATCATCATCAACTTCATCTTCGTAGTTACCCGCAGTTTCCCTTACCGCATAATCATCTGCAGAAAAAAAACTTTGAACTTCTCCGGATTTAATCTTTTCATTATTGACCATATTCCTGATCAGTTATATTTTCTCTTAAAAGCCCTGAGACCCGATCCAAGTGATGTTAGAAAATTATTCCCATTTCTTATAATGTTTCCTGAAACATTTCCGGCTGTTTTTAAAGCACTAATGAAATTTTCTGCCTGCCCGGATATTTCTCCCACAAGATGCTCAACTTTGTAAAATTGAGTTTTTGACCGGAATGTTAGATCTTTAATATCGGCGGCAGCACTGCTCATTTCCTTAAACACCGGCGCTGCGTCACTGGCAATTCTATTGATTTGGTTTTCAATGTTCCGGGTCGAAACTGCTATTCTCCGGAAATAGACTATCACAAAAACCAAAGCTGTAACCAGCGCCATGTATAGTAAGATCTCAACGACAGAACTTATTAAGTTCAAGGATTCCATTTACTTAATGTCTTACATGTTTACGTTCTACTTTGTACGTTTCAACCCCTGCCTTTAAAGCA
>JAUQWT010000305.1 GCA_030835005.1 Ignavibacteria bacterium
GATATTGTTGAAAGCTGCCTTATCAAGTCGGCTCTGTGGGATGAAGTAAAAGACAGGCTGGAAAAAAATGCAATGGGGCTTTCAGGGGGGCAGCAGCAAAGGCTTTGTATTGCAAGAGCTCTGGCGATAAACCCTGATGTAGTACTTATGGATGAACCTGCAAGCGCCTTAGATCCGAAATCAACATTGAAGATAGAAGATCTGATAAACGAGCTGAGGAAAGATTATACAATTATTATTGTTACACATAATATGCAGCAGGCGGGAAGAGTATCAGACCACACGGCATTTTTCTATGAAGGGCGATTGATCGAGTTTGGAGCAACAGAACAAATATTCACTAAACCAAATCAAAAACAAACCGAAGATTACATAACAGGCAGGTTTGGTTAGAGATAAGAGAAAAAAATAGAGGAGCATAAAAATGTTACATTACTGGCAGCGTGAAATTGAAAATCTAAAGAAGCTTATACTCAGCCTTGGCGCAATAGTAGAAGAGCAAATACAACGTTCTATGCTGGCACTTGAAAGAAGAGACACTGAGCTTGCTGATGAAGTTATTGCCAAAGATAGAGAAGTTGACTCTCTTGAAATTCTGATTGAGGAAGAATGCCTTAAAATACTTGCTCTTTACCAGCCGGTTGCTAAAGAACTGAGGTTTGTTGTTGCCGTCTTGAAAATGAACAATGATCTGGAAAGAATGGGTGACCTAGCTTCGAATATCGCAAAGCGTGCAAGGTATCTTTCAAGAAAAGAAAGAATAGAAATGATAGAAGAATTTGGCAATGTTGCTGATAAAGTTCAGGCGATGGTAAAGAAAAGTCTTGACGCACTAGTAAATACAGACGTGATTCTTGCCCGTGAAGTGCTTGCAGCAGATGATGAAGTTGACAGGCTAACAAAGCAAATGCTCAAACGAACAATAAATTTCATTGAGAAAGATCCCGAAAGAACTAAAGATTATTTCAGTATAAGATCAATATCCAAAAACCTGGAAAGAATTGCTGACTCTGCTACAAACATAGCCGAAGATGTTGTTTATCTTTGCAGCGGTGAGATAATACGCCATCAATCCGAGGATTTTAATCCTGAAGATACTTCTGATGCCAGACATTAGAAATCAGTTACTTCTCCAGTAGTTATCGAATATTTTCCTTTACGAATAATATCCTATTTAAAAATTCCATTTTTTTTGGTTATGTTTTGCAGAATCTTTATGTAATTTTAATTGTAAATTAACCAAAATCTAACGAAATTGCTGAAATTCTAACAATTTTAACCAATTTCAAATGGCTTTAATATCTTGACTTAATATGTTTAAAAGATTCTTTCCAAAACAAAATAAGTTCTTTGATATCCTGAATGAGCTCTCGGAGACAATGCTTGAAACTGCGAGTCTGCTGGATGAGATGTTTGATAATAATGAGAATTTTGCAGACTACTCCAGCAGAATTCACGTTCTGGAGAATAAGTGTGATGACCTGACTCATAAGGTGATAAGTGACCTCAACGATACATTTATAACTCCCATAGATAGAGAAGACATATTTGCTCTTGTAAATTCACTGGATGACATTGTAGATACTATAGATACAATAGCCTCGAGGCTTTACATGTATAAGCTCAAGACACCTCTTCAGTTCGGACCTCAGCTTACAGATATTTTACTTATACAGACGGGTGTGTTAAACGATGTTGTGAAAGATCTGCAAAATCCAAAGCAAACTACAGATAAAATAGTTCATGTTAAACACCTTGAGACAGAGGGTGATATTGTTTTTAAGGATGCCTTATTGAATTTATTTGAAGACGAAAAAGATGTAATTGAGTTGATAAAGAAGAAAGAGATACTGGAAATAATTGAGCGGGCAGTAGATAGATGCCAGAATGCAGCAACTGTCATAGAAGGAATCCTGATAAAGAATATGTAATATGTTTGAATTAGTACTTGTTGTTATAATTATTGCGCTGGTCTTTGATTTCTTGAACGGGTTTCATGACTCTGCAAATTCTATTGCGACAATTGTATCGACCGGAGTACTTTCCCCACAAAAAGCGGTGATGTTTGCTGCCTTTTTTAATTTTGTGGCTGCATTTACTTTTGGAGATGAAGTTGCAAAGACAGTGGGCAAAGGGCTGGTAAACTTAAGTGAAGTTGATATTTACATTATTCTTGGCGGGCTGCTGGGAGCTATTTGGTGGAATATTTTTACATGGTATTACGGAATACCCGTGAGTTCTTCGCACGCATTGATAGGTGGTTACGGAGGAGCGGCGGTAGCCAAGCTGGGATGGGGGGTAATAATATGGTCCGGATACTCAAAAGTCATCATATTCATTTTTCTTGCCCCGATTATGGGACTTGTACTCGGATTTGTTTTCATGATTCTAACTTCATGGATCGTGAGGAATAAAAAACCAAGACAAGTTGATAAAGTATTCAGAAAACTTCAATTGGTTTCGGCCGCTTTTTACAGTTTTGGCCATGGATCTAATGATGCCCAAAAAACAATGGGCATAATAGTATCAGTATTGGTGGCTGCAAATTATATGAGTGAATTTCACGTTCCGGTATGGGTTGTTCTTTCGTGTCATGCTGCAATAGCGCTGGGCACAATGTTTGGAGGCTGGCGCATTGTGAAGACGATGGGAATGAAAATTACTAAGCTAAGGCCGATCGGAGGATTTTGCGCTGAGTTTTCCGGTGCAACAACACTTCTTATTACTGCTATTGGCGGAATACCTGTAAGTACAACGCAAACTATTACAGGATCAATTGTTGGGGTAGGAAGTGTAAACCGCCTATCTGCCGTAAAATGGGGTGTTGCCGGGAAGATAGTTTGGGCCTGGATTCTTACAATTCCGCTCTCTGCTGCCTGCGGCGCTTTGTTTTATTATTTAATAAGCTTGTTTGTTTGAACTGTATTGCAAAAGTCCTAATAATATTTTAAGTTTGCCTTAGATGCCCTCTTGGTTTTCCAGGAGGGCATTTTTTTTCAAAACATTTAAACAGGAACAAATGAAAGCCAGATTCTCCATAATTTTGCTCCTCTCCATTTTCTTAGCTTCAACTTCAACAGTCATTACCCAGGAAACGCTCGAAATAGGCGTATTAAACCAGAACCTAGTGGTAATTGACCTTAACAATACCACTGATGACCATAAGTTGTTTGTCAAGCTTTACGCGCCTGATATTGAGGAAGAGACTGTTGAGTTTCACTTTCCAAAGATAGTTCCAGGAACATATACTATATACAATTTCGGAAGATTCATAACTGATCTTAAAGCTTATGATAAAGATGATAATATTTTGAGCTCGAAGCAGCTTGATACGAATAAGTGGCTTATTGATAATGCGAAAAATCTTGATAGAGTTACTTACTGGGTTCGCGATACTTATCACTCCAATGATAAGCCAATTGTCTTTGAGCCGGTTGGATCATGTTTTGATAAAGGAAGAGTCTTTGTGCTCAACAATTTTTGTTATGTCGGGTATTTCAACGGGTACAAAGAGCTTCCCTTTACGCTATCTGTAACAAAGCCTGAGGGCTTTTATGGAGCCACGTCTCTGCCGCTCAAGTACTCCCGGGAAACTGAAGATGTATATCATGCTAAGAATTATTTTGAACTGCACGATAACCCCATATTGTATTCATTGCCTGATACTGCCAGTGTAATGGTTAACAACACAAGAGTATTACTTTCTCTATACTCTCCTAATCTGGTTGTTTCGGCGAATTATCTTATTTCACATACTGAAAAGCTATTCGAAGCACAAGGCAAGTATCTTGGTGGCGTTCTTCCGGCTGATAGATACACTATACTGCTTTATATGTTTACCGGAAATTCAAAATCCGGGAATGCCGGGGCTCTAGAGCATTTTCAATCAACTGTAATGTCTTACCCGGAAACAGCAGATTCAATCTTTGTTGAACCATTTCAGGATATTATCTCACACGAGTTTTTCCATATTGTAACTCCATTGAGTATTCATTCAAAAGAGATAGGCAATTTTGATTTCACCAACCCGGCAATGAGCAAGCATCTCTGGCTCTACGAAGGTTCAACTGAGTATTATGCCCATCATTCACAGGTAAAACACGGAGTAACTACACCTGATGAGTTCTTTATCAAAATGGGACAGAAGATCATGATTTCAAGCAATTACTACAACGATACGCTTCCTTTTACAGTGCTTAGCCTGAGAACACTGGACGAACAGAAATCACAATATGGCAATGTTTATCAAAAAGGAGCCCTGATCAGCATGTGTTTAGACCTGGAGTTGTTAAAACTTTCCGGCGGTAAATTTGGTCTGCAGAATTTGAAATCAGCACTGGTGGAACGGTACGGCCCGGATAAAACATTTGACGATGAAGAGCTTTTTGATGTTATTACTCAGATGACATTTCCTGAGATAAGAGGATTTTTCAAAAAATATGTTGAAGGCCCGGAAAGACTGCCTTACGGCATGTTTTTGGGTTATGCCGGATATGAATATTATGAAAAACTGGAGCGGGAAGTGCCGGCGCTGATCGGGGCTTCTATATTTCTGAATCATACGGGGCAGTTTGAAGTTGAAAATGTTTATGAATTCGGAAAGAAATTGAAATTGAAAAGCGGTGATATACTGCAAAGTATTAACGGTACAGTTATCAATCCCTCAAATTTCAGTTCTTTTAGCAGGTCATTCACAAAAAGCGCGAAGCCGGGTGATGTAGTTTCAATTACGGTTCTAAGGAGTAACAGTGAAGGAAAGCTTGTTGATAAAACATTAAAAACCAAAACTTATATAGTGAAAATAAAAGAAAAAAATGTAATTCTTCCTGCAGATAAACCAACCGAAGAACAAATGAAGATAAGAAAGGCGTGGCTCAATCAATAAATAATGCAGCCGAAAGTAACAGTTGTTTTGAAGTATAGAGCGGTTTTATACCGCTCTTTTTGTTTTACATTGAATATAAGTTTACAGGTGTTTATGATTGTAAAATATGACACAAACTAATACTGTTTCTTCCGGCAAATACAAATTCCGGGCGTTGAAAACTTATGGTTCCAACGAGTGGCTTTACGGCTCAGCAAAAAAGTACAGGCAGGTGTTTGATGCTGCTAAGATCAGATACATATATGTGGAGCTTTCGCTTCACAATCTCATGTTCGAAAGGGAAGACTGGTCGGCAAACATAAATTTCAAAGCATTTGATTCTGCAAACAGCGTACTTTGCAATAATACAATAACTCAAACTGTAAGCAAATCAGAAGATATATCTTACATAAGGTATTCCTGGGGCAATGCAGCTGCAGGAACATACTGGTTCAAAGGTGCGTACCGCTGGGAAGCATGGATAGATGGGATTCTTGCCGGTACAGCTTATTTCTACACTCTTGGTGAAGGGGAAGTTACTCCGGAAAGTAATCCTTACTTTGAGCTTTCTTCAGTAAAATTATACGAGGGTCCGTTTGAAGATATTCCTTTCGGACAGAGGAATTACCTGAGGACATTTGATGCTGCAAAATCGCGTTATATGTGGATCGAGATAGAAGGAAACAACCTTCAAAACGGAAAAGCTGTTTGGCAGGGAGAGTTCCTGATCAGAATACGCAATACTGCCGGAGATGTTGTTGCCAACATTTCGGATTTCTATACTTATAATAATAATCTAAGCCTTGTTCGTTTTACGCGCGGATGGGGTGGGAAAGAACCCGGAAGCTGGTATGCGGGAAGTTATATTATTGATATAGTTTTTTTGGAACAGCTGCTTGGAACAGTATATGTTAAGTTTGCTGATGTTGAAGAAACTGATGCCGAAGCCGGGAAATTCTTCAGGCCGGGAGAGAGTGTCCCTTCACTTGGTTCAGCTCAAACTGCGCCAAAGAAACAGCTGAGCGAAGCTGAGATAATGAAAGAAATAAATGAAATGATAGGGCTTGCCACCATAAAAGAAAATATTAAGGATCTGTATGACTATCTGAAATTTGTTAAGCTAAGGAAAGAAAAAGGTTTTGATGATACTGAAAAAATGAATCTGCACGCTGTGTTTACAGGTAATCCCGGAACGGGGAAAACAAAAGTGGGTATGCTGCTTGGAAAGATTTACAGCAATATAGGTTTATTATCAAAAGGGCATGTTCACGAAGTTGGAAGAGCGGATATTATTGGCGAGTATATCGGTCAGACTGCGCCAAAAGTTAAAGAAGCTATTAAAAAGGCCAGAGGAGGCATTTTGTTCATTGATGAAGCATACTCGCTAGCCAGAAAGGGGGATAGCGATAAGGATTTCGGCAAGGAAGCCATAGAGGTAATCTTAAAAGAAATGTCAGACGGCCCGGGAGATCTCGCAATAATCCTTGCAGGCTATCCGGAAGAAATGGAACATTTGCTGGAGTCAAATCCCGGTTTTAAATCAAGATTTAATCATTATTTCAACTTCCCTGATTACACTCCAACAGAACTTCTTCAAATAGGTAATTATCATGCAGATCAGATTGATGTTGATCTTGATAAAGATTCAGAGGAATATCTCTACACAAAACTTGTAGAGGCATACCGTGACAGAGATAAAACTTTCGGTAATGCGAGATATGTAAATTCAATAGTGGACGAAAGCAAAATGAACATGGGACTCAGGGTTATGGATGGGAAAATTAAGGCAGAGGCGCTTGATGAGGCCGCACTTTCAACTATAACAATAGAAGATGTGAAGGAGATCTTCAGAAAGAAAGAACATAAAGGAGTTGATATACCGCCCGATGAGGAATTAATGCGCGACTCGCTTGCTGAACTTAACAAGATGATAGGTATTGAAGAGATAAAGAACGATATTCATGAAATGGTAAAGCTGGTCAGGTATTACCGAGAAATTGGCAAGGATGTGACAAAATCGTTTTCACTTCATACGATATTTACAGGCAATCCCGGTACCGGGAAAACGACCGTTGCCAGAATAATGGCAAGGATATTCAGAGCGTTAGGTGTGCTGGAGCGCGGTCATCTTGTGGAAGTTGACAGGGAAGAGTTGATTGCAGGATATGTGGGGCAAACAGCAATCAAAACCGGCGAAAAGATAGATGCAGCAATGGGCGGGGTCCTGTTCATAGATGAGGCTTATTCACTTATGGGTTCAAGTGAAAATGATTTCGGAAAGGAAGCAATTGAGATAATCCTTAAGCGTATGGAAGATAACCGCGGAGAGTTTGTGGTCATTTGCGCCGGATACCCTGAAGAAATGGAGAAGTTCCTTTTGATGAACCCCGGGCTGAAATCAAGGTTCGACAGAAAATTCTATTTCAGGGATTACTCTGAAACTGAGATGTTTGCCATCGCAAGGATAATGCTTGAGCACCAGGATGCGGTGTTTGATCAGGGTGCCGCTGAACATTTTAAAAAGCATATTAATGCGCTATTCAGCACAAGGGATAAGTTTTTCGGGAATGCAAGGGAGATACGCAAATCTCTTGCTGAGGCAGTTAAAAACCAGAACCTGCGCCTTGCAGAGGTTCCGAAAGAGCAAAGAACAGCAGAAATGATTAAGACCATTACATTAAAAGATGTTGAAGAATTGACAACTGAAATTAAAGAAGAAAAAAGATTCGGATTTTAGAACTTAACAACAATCGCTATGGAAGTAATTATTATAGTTGGGGTTGTTCTTGCAGCCATCGGTTTCTTCATGTATGCTTCTAAAAGCGGTGCTAAAATGCTTGCAGAGCGTGAAGCAAGGATGAACAAAGCCGAAAAAGCAAAGGCGAAGATAATCGGTTCACATGCAGTTGGACTGAGAGGAACAGGCAGCGGCGGCCACTACCAGGCATATGAGTTTACGCTTGAGGTATTCAATCAGTACAAAGCGGCCTACAGGGCAAAATGTGCATGGGAAGTGTATCCTATGGGTGCGCCGAAAGCACAGGAAGGAATGGAAATTAATGTTAAGATAGATACTGAAGATGACCAGATGATATATCCAATGGATAATGGCCTTGCGTTTTCATGGAACTGGCTTATGATGCATAAAAAAAAGAAAGAATAGTTTTATTTGATTGAAATGATCTCGATCCGGAATTCTTAAGCTCATATGCCGTTTTTACACAAATTAAAAAGGCGTCTCTGATCACTCAGAGGCGCCTTTGACTTTCAAAATACAATGTAGCTTACTTAACCAGTATCATTTTCTTAGTATCAAATTTCTCATTATCAATTAACAATGAATAGAAATATATTCCTGAAGCGAGGTTTGTGCCGTCAAAACTATGGGTAACAGTTCCTGCATTCAAAGGAGCATTATTCAATATTGATTTAACCAGCCTTCCTGTAATATCATAAACATTCAGTGTAACCGATCCTGCTTTAGGTAACCCGAATTTTATTGTAGTTTTCGGATTGAACGGGTTGGGATAATTCTGTGCCAGGAAATAATCCTGCGGAATTTCACCGGTATAGCTCGTAGTTCCGGTCATACCTGTAGAAAGCTTAAATACATACGGACCGCTGCCGGCTGACCAAGCTGAATCCACATTGCTCACATGTACTCCATACATTGTGCTTCCGCTTGTGTTTTCAATACTCCATGAACTGCCGCCATTGTTCGTTATGGCAGTGTAACCTGAAGAACCTGCAACAATACCGTAGTTAACATTGTACCAATCAGTGGTATAAAGAGTGGTACTGTAAGGCTGAGCCATTGATACCCAGTTTGCCCCGCCATTAGTTGTTTTATATACATTTGATGATGAGCCGCAGAAGAAACCTGTATTAACATCCAGCATCTTAATATCGTAAAGTGTGGAGGTTGAACCGGTTGTCTGAGCAGTCCATGTTGCACCGCCATCAGTAGTTTTTCTTACTGAGCCGGACGAACTTGAAAGGTAGCCGGTATTAGCATCAATCATATCAATACTATAAACAGTGGAAGTTGGACCGGTTTGAGGAGCCCAGGTCAATCCGCCATCCGTTGTTTTCCAAATGTATGGACTGGAAGATCCGCCAACCCAACCTGTGGAAGCATTCACAAATTCTGCTTTATAAAGCAGCGATGTGCTTGGGAACGGTAAAGAATCCCAACTGGTACCACCGTTAGTAGTCTTGCGTACTGCTCCAGAAGAGCCTGCTATATACCCGGTGGTAGTGTTAATCATATTGATACTCCTGAAATAACTTAACGAGTTTATTGCCTGGTTTGTCCAGGTAGTTCCTCCATTAGATGTATAAAGTATCTGATCAAAAGTTGTGCCCGAAATTCCAGGGCTGCCAACTGCCCATACTTTCTTATCATTATATTCTGCCCAAACATCATAAAAAGTACCGGCGCTTAACCAAGTAGAAAGTGTTGTCCAGTTTGCGCCATTATTTGTTGATTTGTTGAACAAGCCGCTGCTTCCTACAGCAATGTGGTTTGTTCCGCTTATATCCAAACTGTACCAGGTACTTGTCCATGGCTGTAGCGGGTCAAGATGATCAATTGCAGTCCAGTTAGTACCAAGATTCGATGACTTGTAGATATTCATTGCATCACCAATTGCATAAAGATCAACCGAAGCACTTAACCTGTTGACAGCTACATCATCAAGATATACACCGTCACCGCAATTATCGCCATGCTTGAATGCAACATAGATATTCTGTCCGGCAAATGCATTTAAACTTACAGCATACCTTTTCCAGGCATTTGCAGCCGGGTAATTTATTCCTTCTGCCAGGTAAAGGATTCTTGTTGTAAAACTGGTTCTTGCTGTATCAGTTGTAGATACTCTAACAGCAACGGAATCTGGAATAAAACCATTATCATTTGTTCTCATCCAGAATGCCAGTGAATCTCCTGACATAATTGACCACTGCGGAGTAATGAGCCAGTCTAAACCTCCGCTTGGACCGCAATCATAGTTAACAAAAGCGCTTGCTGCTCCCGCGTGAAATTGAGTTGTAGTTCTGATCCATACTACAGTACCAACATCGCTAACTGCTCTCCATCCGGTGGGAGGGAAAGTTACTGATTCGAATCCCTCAAAATAAGGAACTGTCGGCACTAATCCGCCAACTACAGTTTTCAGTTCATATTGAGAAGAAGTAACAGGGACATTTACACCTGTCCATCCTAATCCTCCATTGGTCGTTCTTCTTACGTTTCCTGAGGAACCGCAAACAAATCCAACACTAGTACTGATAAAATTCGCGTCGTACATGATAGAACCGCCGGTGCCAATTGTTGTCCAGTTAGTACCTCCATTAGTTGTGTATAGGAGGTTTCCGCTTGAGCTTAAGGGGCAGTATATATAATTTTCATCAAGTGCGAAGATATTATATATTGAGGATGTTACCCCTGTTGTAACATCTGTCCAGTTCAGACCCGCATTTATGGTTTTGAGAACCTTTCCGCTTAATCCTCCTATGAAACCTGT
>JAUQWT010000306.1 GCA_030835005.1 Ignavibacteria bacterium
ATCGAATCAGTGGTTAAAGAATTATAATATATGAGCATCCGAAAACGGAATTCATCCAATGACTTGAAGTCATCACATGAGTAAGACTCAGCTTTTAAGGGCGGCTAAATAGCTGCCCTTTTTTTATGCGCTTTTGTTGGAGCATATTTACATACCCTGCAATTTCAAAACATTTGAAAATAATTCTATTCAACAGTTGGCTTTATGCCATTCTGTAAAATGAATGGTAGTTCCGTTTTAAACTTTAAAAGTGCTCCTGGGGAAAACAAAAAGTGCAGAAAAGCTCTTCACTTTTTCTTCAGCCCTTATCGTTACTGCAGTTTCTATGGCTTCTTTAATTGTTGCAAACTCTCCTACCCTCGTTCTGTACCACACACCTTTTGCAGGAAGATCAACTTTTTCGATCATAGCTTTAACTTTCTTACCATCAGGACTCTTAATTTCCAGAGAATTGATCTTCTTAATTCTGTTAACTGCCTTCTCTTCAATATTCCACGATGATTCCTGGATCGAATACTTTCCATTTGGCATAAGAACGTATAATACGTTGTTCTTAATATCAGTAAAACCGAAACTGCCCCATGTTATTGATTCAACTGTTTCAAAATTCTGTTGGGTTTCTGGTAGCTGATCGGTTGATGTAACTGCATTGATTCCATCATTGATAATTATCGGTGATTCATCATTCCTAATAGATGCCAGCGCACCAGGCAAAAATGGGGTAGAAAGCAGGAACAGGATCACAACTGTTAGACAGGCTGTATATACTGAAACATACATTTTAAGTTTTGATCTGTATTCAGTCAGCTTAACCGATTGATAAAGAAGCTCATGTTCATCTGAGATAATACTTGTATCAATATCTGCGGCTATGCTATCCTTATACCATATATAATAACCCTCGTTTGCAGTATTAATTGGCTTTGTTGGGTACATAATTCTTTCGGAATTATTGATACAAAATTCTTCGGTTAACTTAATGTTAATCTTATAGATATCTGTGGTTTGCAATAGTTTATTTGAAAGTGTTTAGTTAAAATTATGAAACTGTTTTATGTAACTAAACTAACCCAATAACCAGACTCTTACAATCAGTCAACAGGATGAGTTAAGAACTAAACCTAGTGGCTTATTGATATTCTGTGAAAGAAAATAAACCAAAATGCTTTTCCTCTAACTTGCAGCCTGAAACCCGCAACCAATTCACTAATACATTTTAAATCACAAAATAAATCACTAAACTCACGAAGAAAATTTTGAAAATCAAAATCTAAAGGAGCAGCCCCAAAGATGAAAACAAAAATATTACTTACCGTTTTACTGCTTATCATTTGCGCTTTATCCGCAAACTCGCAGGAAAGAATTAAATTCAATAAGGGCGAGTATTACACTACAGTCTATGGCGGCATCGCAAGAGGCGAAACATACGCATATGTTGTCGGTGCATCAAGCGGACAGTTCATGACGATTACCGTAATGTCACCGGAAGATAATGCAGTGTTTTATATTTTAAGAACAGATACGTGGCAGTATATGTCCGGCGCAACTGAAGACAATCCCACAAAGCGATGGGAAGGTGTCCTCCCCACCACTGGCGACTATCAAATAGTTGTAGGCTCAAGCCGTGGCGGCAGCGAGTACAGCCTGCAGGTTGTAATAGAATAATTTTTTGCTTTTTTTGGAGTGCACTGAACCACCTTTCCCCCGTCCCCTCCCTAGTAGGAGAGGCGTGTCCGAAGGTCGGGGTGAGGTAATACTCCGGATTTATCCTGTTACTGTTGTTTCTTGCATCCTGCAACCTGTGTCTTACAAACCTTTTAACCTTTCAACTTTTTAACTTTGTAACCGTCTCTTGAGCTTGTTACATATTTTTACAAACATTTACTGTAAACTCTGAGATATTATATTATTTTTATATCGGTTTTTGGGGAAAAACTTTGGTAAACAATTAACCAATTTATTATTGAGGAGCTTACGAAATGAAAACTAAACCAAAAATAATCAAACAAGGGATTATTTTGATGGCAGTGTTTTTTATTGCTGCTGTATCAAACCTGTCCTATTCAAATCCCCCGTTTTACCAATCTTCCGATTCTGTTGTCTTCCAGAATGACAGCACCTTTACAATTGAAGGTGTGCAGGATGAACTCTCTAAAGATGGCGAGTGGATAAAAGTCACTGAAGCTGAGATTGACCCGAATGGTGTTACCGAAAGCGAAGGATTTGACGATGAAATTAACAGGGAATGGGTTTGGCGTCCGAACAATATGGACCCGGACTGGAATCCATACACATACGGCTATTGGGAATACACCAATTGCGGCTGGATGTGGGTTTCTTACTACTCATGGGGATGGCGCACTAGCCATTACGGCCGCTGGTGGTGGAGCGAGTATTACGGATGGGTATGGTCGCCCGGCTATGTGTGGGCTCCCGCCTGGGTAGTGTGGATGTTTAATGATGGCTATTGCGGCTGGTACCCAATCTCTCCAAGGGTAAGATATCACCGCCACTACGGTTACCGCTGCCACAGAATGCGGTATCATGTTAAGAGATGGAGATTCTGCAAGAAGAAAGATCTCGCAGATCCATTGCATCCGCCCGTGCTTGTAGTTGATCCAGGGCAGAATCCAGTGATCGTTACAACCTCAACGTATGACGGGAATCTGAAAGTAACACGAACCGGAATTAAGAATGACGGGCCGAACATAAAGGATATTGAAAATGCAACCGGAAAGAAGTTTGAACCGGTAAACGTAACCAAATTTAACAACATCAAGATCATTGAGGATAAGCGTGATCCGAACACGAAGATAAAAAAGACCGATGATAACAGCTCGATAAAAAATGATAAGCGCTACGATCCGCCGCCGCCAAATGATAATAATGATAAGCGCAGCGACGAAAAGACTAACGAGAAGAAACAGCCTGATAAGAAAAAGGAAACATACACTCCTCCGACAAAGAAGAATGACGATAACCGGAAATTTGATAAACCAAAAGATACCTACACTCCGCCACCTAGTAACGATAACCATGACAACTCCGGCAGGAAAGATAATCCTCCGCCTCCTCCCCCGCCGCCTAAAAACGACGACAGCAATAAGAGTGATGACGGAAACAAGCAGGATGATGGCAATAAAAAAGGCAGGTAAGGATAAACAGTGGTGTCAGGTACTTGTCCGCCTACTGGCGGATTAACTGACACACAATTGAAATTGTGAGATTAGTTTTGAAAAGGGGACGCACAATGCGGCCCCTTTTTTATATGCAGTAATCATACGGTGAACTGTAAATTCTTGTAACAGTTTGTAATAAGATATTACATAT
>JAUQWT010000307.1 GCA_030835005.1 Ignavibacteria bacterium
TGAATATTTCACTTGGCGGCGGACTGCGCTTTAAAATTAAAAACCGAATTGGCGCTTATGCCGAAGTTCAGTATAACATGTTCACCTATGGCGGGTATTTCTTCTTCTTCGGAAGCGGGTATTTCCCTATACGTGCCGGGCTAACTTATACCTTTTATTAATTGAACAGATAATATGATAAATAGAGCAATGATTGTATTCCTGATTTTCATAACTATAAGTTCTACATTATCTCAGGACAATCAAAATGATTCTCTCAGAATTGGCAGATACTGCAATATAGTTTTGAAATACGGATTCCAGGCAGAAGGGAAGATCGCCCAAAAGAATGTGGATACTGTTTGGCTTGAAACAGATGTTACCGTTCTTCATATCCCGATTAAGGATATTAAATTCGTTCTGAATTCAGATTTTGAACTGAATTCAGACGGCGTGCCGGAAGTTGACAGTTCAAAGTACATGACGGCAGCAGCAGTTGATACTACAATTGAATGTGACCTTTACCTGGACGGAAAAATAAAATTAGCAAGCATGAGACTCTTGCCCGGTACTGATTCAACATTTTTTGCTTTGCGGGAGGGAAGAAAAAAGGAATTCAAATATTCTGATGTCCGAAAGATCGTCTTCAAGACTGGTGCTTCCTTCGGCAGAGGCTTTTTTGAAGTTGGCGGGATCTTCTTTGCAGTTGGATTCTTTACAGTTGCACTAAGGAAAGAAAGTGAAGGCTTTGGGGGAGTTAAAGACGGAATTTTATTTGGCATACTATCTGCAATACCGGCCGGTCTGATAGGCGGCGTGATATATGCTATGACTTCAACTGATGATGTGTATTTATTTGATAAGGGAAACTATGAATCCAAAACGAAAAAGATCAAGTACCTAATCCAGAAGCATCATTAGCTATTTAGAACTAACCTTTATTTAATAGAATACTTTGTAGCTGCAATGATTCTGGCTACACTTTTTTTGAGCCTGTATTATGTTTGAAGCAGCTTCGCGGTAAGTTCAGCATATCCCGTAATTTGATAACTCATGTTTCGATTCATCTTCTGTTTGCGAAGTTCTTCGGATAGACTCCGGATTGAGAATTAATACTTCTGAAAGTGTAGCGAATTTAAGAGTTTTTGTTTGATAACTATGGATTATATTAGAGTAATTCTGCAAATTCATGGGTCAAACAAACTACGTAAGAACAATTTTTATTTCCTTAGTTCTCTCCATTGTTATTTACTTTGCTTTTTCGCCGCAGCATGAAAGCAAGAATAGTTCTGAGGGATACATTGCTATTGGAATTGATACTGCATTCATCCCGGGACCACGCAGTACAGATGGCTCAAAAGGATTTCCTGAAACTGTTAATCAGATAATGGAAAGGGAAAGACTTTCACCAAAACCTGTTGGTATTTTAGAAAAAGACGAGGAACACAAAATTCCCCTGGATAGATCAGGGCTTCCGTCTGATCCCAATGCAAAGAGCGAGTCCACTTACCCGCCTCTTGATCCGAAAAAAAGCAATCCCCAGAATAACTTTACAGATAATCCGCAAACAGTGAGCACAAACTGGACAGCTGCTACTGTGCTTGGAGTAAATCCTACCAATGCACTACCTGCAGATAACATGGGTGCGGTTGGGCCTACACAGTTTATAGTTGCAGTTAATGGGAGGATTGTTTCCTTCGACAAATCTACCGGCATTGCAGATGGGGTGATGAATGCTACTACTAACACATTCTTTAATTCTGTCAGGAACGGTTCCTCAACGAGCGACCCCAGAATTCGATACGACAGAATGTCTCAGAAATGGTTTGTTATCATAATAAATGTAAGTACTCCCAACAGAATATTATTTGCAGTAAGCAATACAAGTACTATCAATGGATTCACTATATGGACGTTTTTTTACATAAGTATAGATACTGTTTCTCCTCCAATATCTTCTTCCTGCCTGGCAGATTACCCAACTCTGGGAATTGATAATAATGCGTTATACATTGGGACTAATAATTTTTGCCCTTCATATAACAGCAGTGACGGATACGTTGTAAACAAAGCAAATCTGATTGCCGGTAGTTTGACTGTTACAGTTTTCAGGGGATTGGTACCGGCTTCTGGCAGAGAGGGTCCATATACACCTCAGGGAGTTGATAATTTTGATGCTTCCTCTAACGAAGGATATTTCATTGGTGTAAGCGATACAGTGTTCAGCAGGCTTATAATCAGAAGGGTTTCAAATCCGGGAACAGTACCTTCGATCTCTTCAGATATCAGTCTCACTGTTAATACAACTACAGCAGCATCACGCGTCAGGCATTTAGGTGCAGCATCTAACAGGCGCCTTGATGCATTAGATGACAGATTGTTTGCAGCCTGCATGAGAAACGGGAGGTTGTGGACTGCGCATAATTTTGATGTTAATTCCTCCGGTGTGGCTTCTTTTGGCAGCGGGAGATCCGGAAGCCGCTGGTATGAGATACAGAATTTGAATGGTACGCCATCTTTGGTGCAATCCGGTACGATATATGATAATGCGGTTTCAAATCCGCTAAGTTACTGGATACCCTCTGTCATGGTTTCCGGGCAGGGTCATGCGGCATTTATTTTCAGCAGTTCAGGAATCAGCAATTATGTGAACCAGTCAACTTGCGGAAGGCTATCAGCCAATACACTTGGAACCACTCAATCTGTGACTAACATAACTGCAAGCTCTACTGCATATAATCTTCAGGCAGTTGATGGCCAAAGGTGGGGTGATTATTCATACGTCAGCTTAGATCCCAACGACGACATGACTATGTGGGGAGTCATGGGTTTCTGTGATGCTACAAATTCATATGGTGTTAGGGTAGCCAAATTATTGGCTCCGGCTCCTCCTGCATTGACTAGCGCAAGTCCGCCATCAATCTTAATAGGTCAATCCAATGTTGATGTTGTTATTACCGGATCTGCTGTATCAGGCGAAGGATTCTATGACCCCGGTTCCGGATTTGCGAACAGAATAGGTGCTTCAATAAACGGAGGTGTAATAGTGAACAGTGTTACTTATAACTCATCAACGCAGGTAACTCTTAATATTACTACAACTTCTGCATCAACCGGTTCTAAAACTGTGATAATAACCAATCCTGATGGTCAAAGTGTTTCCAGTTCAGTTATTTTTGATACTCCGCTTCCGGTTTCTTTATCTTCATTTACTTCGGTTACCGACAAACGGAATGTTATTCTTAAGTGGAGAACTGAAGAGGAACTAAATAATAAAGGATTTGATATTGAAAGACAATCTGTAATATCATCAACTTCGGCAGGAGATTGGGCTAAGATCGGATTTGTTGAAGGGAATGGGACTCTTAATATACCAAAAGATTACAGCTATTCAGATCTGAAATTATTTACAGGTACATACAATTACAGATTAAGGCAGGTTGATTTCAACGGGAATTTTGAGTACTTCCAGTTGCCCGCAAGTGTAAAAATCGGAATTCCGGGTAATGCAGATGTATCTCAAAATTATCCCAATCCTTTCAACCCTTTGACCAGGATAGATTATTCAATCCCGGCACAGGGGAAAGTAACGATTGCCATTTATGATATAACAGGCAGGGAAGTATCCAAGCTTGTTGATGAGATTAAGGAAGCAGGGTATTTTACAGCTGAGTTCGATGCATCTGCTCTGGCCAGCGGGGTTTATTTTTACAGGTTAACTGCACCAGGTTTCAACCGCGTTAGGAAAATGCTTGTTGTAAAATGAATTCTGGTGTTTTATTTCTTCGCAAGATCTGCAAGTTGTCTGAATAGCTTCAATTCTTCTGTGGATAAATTCTTCGGCGTTTGTAGATCAACCTTTACATACATATCACCATGCTGATTTTCTTTACCGTACTTTGGCATTCCCAGTCCTCCAAGCCTTAAAGTTTTTCCGTTCGATGTTTCAGGCGGAATTGAGATCTTTGTTTTTCCTTTGAAAGTATTCAGATCAATCTTCCCGCCAAGTACTGCAGTGTAAATATCAACCGCCAGGTCTAAATAAAGATCATCGTCTATCCTGTTGTATAATGGATGCTTCTGAACCTTAATAACAATTAACAGGTCACCTGCAGGACCGCCGCCCTGACCCGGGTATCCTTTTCCGGAAAGCCTTAATGTCTGTCCGTCAGAAACACCTTTCTTTACCTTAAGTCTTATCGTCTGACCGTTTATTTCGAATATCTTTTCGGCTCCCTTATATGCTTCTTCAAGAGTTACCGGAAGCTCTGCCTGCATATTCTCACCTTTTAACTGCTGTGATCTTTTCCCGCCGCGCTGTTTAGAGCCGCCCATCCCTGCACCGCCAAAAAATGCTTCAAAGAAATCAGAAAATCCGCCCTGGCCGCCTCCGCCGAATGAACTGCCGAAATCACCAAAATTGGAATATTGTGTTTGACCGCCCTGCTGCTGGTATCTGCCCCAGTCAAACCCGCCATCTCCACCCCCGGCCTGCTGGTAATTTTTCCAGTTTGAACCAAGCTGGTCATACTGCTTACGCTTTGCCGGATCGCTTAAAACTTCATTGGCTTCGTTTATCTCTTTAAACTTTGCTTCAGCGGTTTTATCACCTGCGTTCTTATCCGGGTGATATTTCAACGCGAGCTTGCGGTAGGCTTTTTTGATCTCTTCCTGTGAAGCGCTCTTACTTACTCCAAGAGATTTATAATAATCCTTGTATTCCATACTATATAGTAATCAGATTGATTTCCAGAAAAAATTGGAATGCATATCGTCTTTAATGAATCCTGTTTTGAAATAGAGTTTTTGTGCCGGCGTATTATCATTTTGAGTTTCAAGAACCATTCCGGCGGCCCCTGTTTCATGAATTAGCTCTTTGCATTTGTTTATAAGCATTTCCGCCGTGTTCTTCCTGCGATGCATAATATCAACATACAGATCATTGAGTATCCACATTCTCTTCATCCCTATAGATGTAAATGAAGGATAAAGCTGAGCAAATCCCATTGCATTGTCATCATCATCAAGGGCGAGGTAGATAATTGATTCATTATTATCCATTCTCTGTTTTATGAAATTTGATGCGCCTTCAATATCCGTTTCCTGGTCATAGAAAATCCTATAGTCATTAAACAAACAGGCTACTTTTTCTAATTCATTTTGTGATGCTCTTATTATTTTCATTTTTATGTTTACAATGATTAATTCAAATCTCAATAGTATTTATATCAGGCATGTAATTGTTACCATGTTTACAATATCCTCTGCAGTGCATCCCCTGGAGAGATCCATAACCGGTTTGGCAAGTCCCTGAACTATTGGACCGGCTGCAATACCGCCTCCAATTCGTTCGGTAATTTTATAAGCAATGTTGCCTGAATTCAGATCAGGAAAGATGAATACATTTGCATCCCCCCTGATTTTGCCTCCCGGATTTTTGATTGCAGCAACATGCGGAACAATAGCAGCATCAAACTGAATCTCCCCATCGCAGATTAATCCCGGCATTCGTTTTCTTGTGAGCTTATATGCTTCAATAACCTTATCAAGTGATTCATCTTTTGCGCTTCCTTTTGTTGAAAAAGAAAGGAAGGCTATTTTTGGAGTGTTGCCTGTTAGCTTCTTATAATTCAATGATGTCTGTATCGCAATTTCTGAAAGCTGAGAGGCAGCTGGATTGGGCAGTACGCCGCAATCTGCATAAGCAAGTACTCTATGTGTAAATTTGTGACCTTTTGGGAAAGTAAAAAGGAAAAAAGATGAAACAGTTTTGTTATTTTTTTTCAGTCCTATTATCTGAATGGCATTTCGAATTACAGCACTTGTTTGATAAACGCTCCCTGCAACCACTGAATCGGCAAATCCGTTTTTAAGAAGCATGCATGAGAATATTAAAGGGTCAGATAAAGCAATTTCGGATTGCGAATTGCTGAATTTCGGATTTTTCTTCCTTCTGATTTTTGTATACTCTTTTGCAAACTGTTTTGAGAAATGAATATCAATAATATCAAGGTTATCGCCCTCAGGCAAGTTTAAGGATCTTCCCGTACTTATTAATAGAACTTTTGCAAGTTTCTTTTGCAGGATTAATTTAACTGCATTTCTTACTCTCGGGTCATACGATTCAGGAAGAATAACTGTTTTAGGTTTCTTCTTGGCCGCCAACTCTAATTTCTTAAACAATTCTGCCATGCTTGCTTTTTGCTTTTCTTTATATTCAATAGTTCATTGCTAATTGCTAATTTTTGATATAATCCCGCCACCAATTACATCATCAACATCATAGAATACTGCTGATTGTCCCGGCGTAATAGATTTTTTTGGTTCATCAAAAATTACTTTGATCACACTTTCGTTAATCTGCTCAATAACTGCGGGTGAGCCGCTATCTTTATACCGTATCTTAACTTTTGCATTCATTGGAAGTGATAAGCTTTCGAACTTCTGCAAATTTATTTCCGAGCACATAAATTCAGAACTGTATAATCCGGATTCATCATCAACATAGATCACATTATTCACTGCATCAATTTTGGAAACATAAACCGGTTTTCCAAGAGCAATATTCAGCCCCCGCCTCTGTCCGATAGTATAGTTAATGTAGCCGTTATGCTTGCCTACTTTTTTATCACGATAAATGATATCACCGCCCGCAATTTTTTTCCCCAGCTCCGGCAGTCGAATGTTTATAAGATGCCTGTAATCATCATTTGGTACAAAGCATATTTCCTGAGAGTCAGGTGTATCTGCCGGTTTTAAGCCAAGTTCCCTTGCAATCTCCCGGATCTTTGGTTTAGTGAACTCTCCGAGAGGGAAAATCGTCCTGTTAAGTGATGACTGTGACAACTGCCATAGCGCGTAAGACTGGTCTTTGCTTTTATCTTCCGCAGTTGATATGTACCATCTTCCTGAATTCTCGTCTTTACTGAGTTTTGCATAATGTCCGGTTGCTATTTTGTCCGCCCCAAGAGAATCAGCCTTTTCCAGAAGCGCGCCCCATTTTATTGACTTGTTGCAAAGAACGCACGGATTTGGTGTATGTCCTTTGATATACTCCTCAATGAAATTACTTATTACAATTTCGTTGAATTTATCCGTAAAGTCTATAGTGTAGTGGTTAAAACCAAGTTGGTTTGCAACATTTCTGGCGCTGTAAATCGTTTCGAGTGAACAGCATCCGGAGTCCTTTTCAGGAATGTCATCAAATCCCCAAGTTTTCATGGTTACACCAATCAGGTTGAAGCCTTCGTTCTTAAGCAAAAGGGCAGATACAGCGGAATCGACTCCACCGCTCATAGCCACGAGAACTGTTTTATCAACATTTTGCTTGTTTCCTGTCATTTTTGCAAAATACCCATAATTCTCTAACTAAAAAAGATGAAAAATGGGGTTGAAAGTCTTGCAAAAAAACGTATATTTGTAAGGATTTGTTAAACTTAATTACTCGAAAGGGGGGTAATAAATGACCAAAAGAATATTTCTCGTCTGGGCCATGATTCTAACCTTTGGTCTCGCCAGTCTGCCTGTAGTTGGATTTTCTGCAGAAAGCAAGCAAACTGGTAATACCGAATTATCAAAGAAGAAGCCTAAGAAGAAATTTTCCAAGAAGACAAAGAAATCTTTAAAGAAAAAGAAAAAAGGCTCAAAAAAGAAGTACAGCGGTGGTAAAAAGAAGTACTCCAAGAAGAAAAAATATTCTGGGAAGAAAAAGTACACCGGGAAGAAGAAATACTCAAAAAAGAATAAGAAATCTTCCAAAAAGAAAAAAAGCTACAAACGCAAATATTATGCACCCAAAACCAACAGCAGCAATGTTGAGTACAGGAACTACAAAAGAAGCAATGATCCTGAAAACAGCGGTAATAATAATGAAGTGAATATCGAAAAGATAGCTCCTTCAAAAGAAATCAGAAAAGAGCCAAAAAAAGAAGGTCAGTAGGACTTTCAAAGCATCAGAAAATCCAAAACCCCGTTTCGTTAATTCGAAGCGGGGTTTCTTGTTTTTAACAAATTGAATTCAGGTAATTTGCAGAGAGCGAATCGAAAGTGCACTCTTATTAGTATAAGAAATTTCTTCAGATACTTTCCTACGCTGCTATAGGCGTATATGTGTCATCAAAAACTATGTTCTCATTGCGGCCGCTGGTGTATTCAATTACCTTGTCCTTGATCGCTCCAATCGATGTTTCGAACAGTATGCGGTGCCTCATGATCGGAAGGTCAACTTCGTTTGGCGCATACTCTTCGTCGTGATAAAGAAAAAGCCCTATGTAATGCTTTGAATTGATCTCACAGGCGTCCATTACATATAAAATATAAACTTTGCCCGTATTCGTTTTAACGATGTATTTGTTTGAGTTCTGCATAGCTGTATTCCCCTTAATTAGCTTGGTCAAAAAATAACATTTTTCATTTAAAATTGCAAATAAATTCGAAATTCCCATATTTCAACGGCTTATGAACTTTTGCATTTAATTTATTATTAAAAGTTCGGATAATTGAGGACAATAAACGGAGATAATTCAACAATGTTTAAAAAATTACTTTTAATAGTATTTATTTTAGCCCTGAATTATGGATTCTCGTTTTCGCAATCCCTCATTGCAACATATCCATTTCCATATGCTTCTTCCTACAACGGATTCTGGGGTGTCACACAGATAAATGATACTTTAAGGATCGGGTCAAGTTCTGGAGGTAAAATATTTAAGGTTACAAAAACAGGTTCTATTACAGATAGTCTTGCTACATTGTTCACCTATAACCAGGGCCTCGCCTGGGACGGGACCGGATTCTGGATCGCCAGAAATTCAGGAGGCAGTAATCCCCGAATGGTGAAAGTTAATACAAGCGGTAATCCGGTGGATAGTATAAGGATAACTTCAATAAACGGAAGTTCCACAATAGGCATTGGCGGAATAGCGCTAGACGGAAATTTCCTTTGGGCTGCTGTTTACTATCCTGATTATGCTTCATACCCGTTTTCATATGCATATAAATTCGATCTCACAACAAAAGCTATCGTTGATTCAATTCCGCTCAGAGGTAAACAAGTACAGGGTATTGCAGTAAAAGGAGATACTATTCTGTATGTAACTGATAATTTCCAGAGTGACCAGGAGCGTATTTACGCATACAGAAAAGTTGTTGGCGATACACTTTTTTCATTTGCAGCGCCAGACCCTGATAATGACTGTGATCCGCGCGGATTATTCTGGGACGGCTCGCATCTCTGGCTGATCGCTAACAGAGTAGGCACAAGTACCGCACAGTTCAGGACTCTTTACAAATATACACTCACAGGTGCCGGCAGCCCTATTATAACAACAACTCCAACATCAATCGGTTTTGGCAATGTAATTATCGGCCAGACAGGAAATCAGAATCTTGCCATTAATAATCTTGGAACCGGTAAGCTGATAATCAGCGCATTCAATTTTACGAATCCGAGATTTTCAATTAACCCAAGCGCAGTTCCGGATACAATTCAGCCGGGAAGCTCAAAAAATTATTCGGTCGGATTCACACCAACCGTTTTTGATACTACTTCGGGTGAGCTAAGGATCTCTAACAATGATATTGGAAATCCGGTTAAGGTAGTTACCCTTAAAGGCAAAGGAGTTCAGAACGGTTCATACATGGGACTCTCTGCAACCAGTTTCAATTATAATAACCGAAGGACAAACTCGCTTTGCGGTTTCACATTCCAGGTTATGAACCAGGGGACTCAGCCACTGACAATTAACTCATGCAATTTTGCCTCTTCGAGATTCCGGTTTGATACAACTAATGCAAGATTCCCGATAACAATTGATACTCAACGGACGAGAACATTCAGGATATGGTTTAACCCGAATGCTTCAGGAAATTTCAGTGATTCGGCAGTTTTTGGATCCAATGCTGTGAACTCAGGCAAGATCACTTTAACCGGAACGGGTGTAGATGAAGTGCCGGTACTTGGAAATATAATGTGGGAAAGTAATATCCCTGATAATCCGAACACATCTTCTGATGATTTCCAGCCTAAGAGTTTAAAACAAATTCCCGATGTTAACGGTGACGGAATTGCTGATATGATATGCGCAACAGAAAATTACTGGACAATTTGCTATAACGGGAATTCTTCTGTCACTGCTGATACTTTATGGAAATTCAATACACACTTTGGCACAAATAATACAGGTTCGGTGGATTGGGAAGATGCAATGCAGATCATGGACGACTTAAACGGCGATGGTTTGCCTGAGGTCGTTATCGGGTGCGGCGGCGGTAATGAAGAAGTGTATGTGCTATCGGGAGGAACCGGCAAATTGATATGGGAATATGACGGGCCGGGCTCTAATTATGACGGAGATATTTTCGGGTTAAGAGTTGATAAGGATTTTAACGGTGACGGAAGAAAAGATGTACTTATTTCTGCAAGCGGTGAAGGCGCAACAAATCCGGGAAGGCACTCTGTTATCTGTTTAAATGCTGTTAACGGACAGGTTTTGTTTAACCAGGCACAGCCTTCAGAATTTACTTACGATGTTACTTCATTAACAACCGGCGGTGCAATAGGGTTCGGCTCCAACAGCGGTGTAAGAGGAGTTAGGGGATTCAATATGACCGGTGTTAATGTTTGGAGCTACAGCACAACAAGCGCAGTATGGAGCTTAAGAGAAGTGGCTGATCTTAATAATGACGGCAACAGCGATCTTGTAGGCTTCTGGGGTTTTGCAAGCGGCGTGTTTGCGCTTAACGGAGCTACAGGACAGGAGATATGGTCAACCGGACTTGGCAGCGGAAATAACGGCACAGTAGAAATACTTGATGATAAAGATAATAACGGATTCAAAGAACTTACATTTTCAGGCGCTACTGTTGCGGTAAGACTTGATCCAAAAACTACTATTCAGCAATGGCAAACTCCTCTTAGCGGATCTTATATAAGAGATGCCGGAATTCTTGGTGATATAAACGGCGATTCCATTGCAGAGGTGCTGTATTCAACGCAGGATCCCGCGAAGGTATTTGTACTTAACGGCAGTACAGGAGTTATAATGTTTGAATATGTATTCGGAACTTTAACTCATCGAGCTGATAGAGTTGCAGCCTTAAACAGCATTGATGGCAATACGGCAAATGAATTTGTCTGCTGCTCACGGGATGGAAGGATCAAATGCTTCAGCGGCGGACCAGGACAGCCAATAGGCATCAGCTCAAATAATGGTATAATTCCCAAATCATTTGCGCTATATCAAAATTATCCCAATCCGTTCAATCCCGCAACTCAAATAAAATTTGATGTTGCAAGACAAGTTAATGTGAAGATCTCTGTATTTGATGTAATCGGCAGGGAAGTTGCAGTGCTTGTAAACGGCGAGATGAAACCCGGCGTGTATGATGTTGACTGGAATGCCGGCAACTTTGCATCGGGCGTTTACTTCTATAAGATTCACGCAGGTGATTTCAGCGATGTAAAGAAGATGATCTTAGTGAAGTAAGATGTAAGGCTATCATTCATTCGATGACTTAGAGCCTGACTGCTATGGCAGTTCATCAGATGAATATGTATATCAGACTGCAAAAGTTTTAGAGACTTTTGCAGTCTTTTTATTTTTACGGCTTTGATTTGACATCTTTTATCACTCTTTAACAGTATTGCGTAAATTGAGATATGAAAATATATTTATATTAATTATATAAATTTACGCGGAGACAATATGAGTACCAAAATTACTTTATTAGGCCTTGCAATATTTTTTCTGTCGCAGTTAGCATCAGTATCCCAAACCGTAACATGGAGTGAACAAACTTCAGGCTTGGTTACTCAGTTAACATCAGTTTCTGCAAGCAGCGAAAATAACGCATGGGCATGCGGTTATTCAGGCCGGGTTCTGCGCACAATTGATGGCGGTATGAACTGGGTAAGTGTAAATGCTGCGCCCATTCCGGGCACGCTGAATCTTCATTCAATTTTTGCAATTGATTCACTTACTGCAATTGTTGCAGGCTCGGGTTCATCTTCATTTTTGTTCAGGACATCAAACGGCGGTACTACCTGGCAGCAGGTGTTTACAGAAACCGGCGGCTTCATAAATTCAGCGCAAATGGGAAATGCATTTGCGGGATTCATGGTAGGCGATCCGGTTGGCGGAAGATGGTCGCTTTGGGGTACAACAAATGGAGGCGTAACATGGGATTCCTCGAGTTTTTATCTACCACAGGCTGGATCTGAAACCGGCTACAATAACTCATTTTTCTTTGACGT
>JAUQWT010000308.1 GCA_030835005.1 Ignavibacteria bacterium
TTTTCTTCATCAAACCATTCAGTTCCAATATCTGAACCTGAAGCAGTATTGTTTTCTATTGATCTTAATGTGCTTAAGAACAGTTTGTCTTCTCCTCTTTTAAGGTATTGCTCTGCCAAAAGCAGTTTGCTTTCAATCGCAGTGCTTTCAATTGAATTCTGGATAAGGAACTGTTCAGCCAGGTGGGTAAGAGATGAAGAGAGGTTCTTAAGCTTTCTTTCATTAAAACTCTCACCGGGATAAAGTGCCGTAAAAATGGATTCCCTTTCGAGTTCGTCAGATTCAAACACGGGATGATGGAGCCTGAGTAAATTATATAACCCTCTTACATTGCGCCCGCTTGAAAAATAAGGTGATAGGATAAACTTTTCAAACAAACGAATCTCGTCTTCTGTAAAACACTTGAGAATATTTACTAATTTACTTTCTTTCATTTGCTGTGATACCAATATAGCTCAAAAATAGCAAATCTGATATATAAAAACAGCGTTTAATCAAAAAAAAAGCCGAATTACGAAATCATGAGCAATAAGATGACTGATACTTTCTAAATAAAATCTCTTTGCACCATACTACAATTAATCACTAATTTGCGGGAAAATTACCGGTGAGAAGAATCCTGCAACATACATTATAAATATTTTCGTTTTTTCTACCAATCTCACCGGTAGAGTAGCCAAAGCCTCCTAATAGTTGAATACTCAATTAATATGGAGGCCAAGGCTTGTAAATCACCAGATGAAGACTACCGTTTTAGGTCTATACTTCAACACAACTTGTTTGATGCATTGTAAAGGAATGATTAAGATCAAAATACAACGATCAGTGTATAGAATTCTGAAACTGGATATGTGATATTTGCGGGAAAAAATTACTCTTACAGGCACATAACTGCTGTTTCAGCAGACTAAAATAACATTGTTCATTTGTTTCGAAAAAGGGGATCTAATTAAATGAAAAAACTCACAAAATACTTGCTTTTCGTTTTGATATTAGTTTTAACGGGAATATATGTTGTTATCGGTGAGAAAGACAAAAGAATGGAATCTCATAACAACATAGATTTTACAACTCTTGAGAGCAAACCTAAAAGAGAAAAGGGTCAGAAAAGAGCCGGTCCAGAGATTGAAAGAAAGTATTTTGAACAGCAGCATTACCCTTATGGAGTTGTTCTTGAACAGAATATGCTCAATAATATATGGAATGATGTCAGGAATCTTAGCAATGAAAGTGATCATCCTGACCAAGTAACTTCATGGACTCCTCTTGGACCGTTTGGAAGTGTGATACCTTCAACAAACACCAGATTTACCGGCAGGATACTTGATATAAATGCAGGAGATACTTCATTTATTAAGATTGCAGCTGCATCAGGCGGGTTGTGGGTTTGGGGAAGTCCGAATCCAAATGCATTAACTGAACAGTTAACAAGCCAGGCCGCATCTTCCTTTGATGTCCAGCCGGGTAATAGTAATGTAATGATCTTAGGAACCGGAGAGCCGCACATGAGAGGCGGTACAGGTATCTATAAGACCACTAATGGAGGCACAAACTGGACAAGTATTAATCTGAATGATACAGTACCAGCCGGATTTTATAAAATAAGGTACAGCAGCGCGAATGTTGTTCATGCGGCTTCGACAAGAGGTTATTACCGCTCTGATAATAATGGCGCGAACTGGAGCAAATATCTTACAGGTGATATAAGTGATGTTGATGTTCACCCAACTGATAACAATATTATATATTGCTGCAGAAGACAAATTGCGGATGCAGATTCAGGCGGCGTATATAAATCTATAAATAACGGGATTAACTGGACCAGGATGAGTAATGGAATTCCTGTTTCTAATGTAGGCAGGACCTCGATCTCAATCGCGAAAAGCAGTCCGAACTTTGCTTATGTACTCATGTCAATGAGGAATGGAAATATGATGGGGGTTTACAGAACTGCCGGCGCAGATGCATGGACAAACGTCTCTCCTTCAACAGACATTTTTGATGGTTTGGGTTGGTACACCTGCGCTATTGGAGTAAGCCCAACAAGCCCCAGCAAGGTACTAATCGGAGGAATTTGGCTGTGGAGAACGACAAACTTAGGTTTAAACTGGGCTTTGATTGATAATAATGTACAGTTAAATGTCCATGCTGACCAGCATTCAATAGTCTGGTCTAATGACGGCAATTCTGTATGGACAGGCAACGATGGGGGTCTTTCGTACTCAGATGATGGAGGATTTTCTTTCAACACAGTAAAAAACCATTGGCCAATAACTCAATATTATAATGTAGATGTTAGTGTAAGCAATCCTGCAATCTTCATGGGCGGTTCACAGGATAACGGAATAACAAGTACTACAAACAGCGGTGCAAGCTGGAAGTATAATATATCCTGGGGAGGAGACGGCTCAGGAGCATCTATCAATCCATTTGACCCGAACGAAAGATATATGACGATTGGTGTTTATGGCGATGATTGGCCATTTCACAGTCACAGGACAACAAACGGAGGCGATAACTGGACTGAAATAAATTCCGGTTTAGATCCTTCTTCTCAATGGTTTACAAGAATAAGGACAGATAATGTGAATCCCGTCACGGTATTTATGAGTTCCGGTAATTTTCTATATTATTCTACTAACAAAGGGACTAACTGGATAAAAAGAAACCCTGCAGCATTCCCGGCATGGATCGCAAATTTTTCTGTACGCAAGTATGGAGATACATCTATTGCATATGTTTGCACCGACTCGCGTTCTTCCGGTGAAAGGATTTTTATTCAAACCGCCTCAGGCGCGTTTACCGAAAGGTCAGATGATATTAGCGACGGGTACGGTATAAATGCTGTAACAATGCATCCAACTAACATGAATGTTGCTTATGCTGTCATAAAGGGTATGTACAACGGAGCCAAATTGTTTAAAACCACAAACAGAGGAGTTAACTGGGTAAACATATCTTCAAATCTGCCAAATGTACCGGCAGCAGCCATGACAACATATCCGGGTAACGACAATATACTCTATCTTGGAACAGAAATGGGCTGCTTTAAAACAACAAACGGCGGGATTTCCTGGTTCAGGTGGAATGACGGTATGCCCGAGGCAATAATAGTTTCGGAAATGAAATCATATTATTCTGGAGGTGATTTTTATGTTCTTGCAGGAACTTATGGCCGAGGAATGTGGAACAGAAAAGATGATGAACTTCTTGCAATTGTAAGTACAGGCGAAGTTCCGTTTAAATATGAATTGTACCAGAATTATCCGAATCCGTTTAATCCTTCTACAAAAATAAAATTTGCAATTCCGGCAAGTGGAAAAGTTGAGTTAGAAGTGTATGATATTAATGGCAGGCTAGTAAAGACTGTGGTAAATGGAATTATAGTGGCAGGAACCCATGAAATAAACTTTAACGGCACGGGGCTGGCTTCAGGCGTATATTTTTACAAAGTAAGCACGAAGAATTTTATTGCAGTAAAGAAAATGATTTTACTAAAATAATATTTATTAACTTTATCATAACCGGACTATTTAATTATTATGAGAAAACACATTAATTTTCTAGTACCTGCGGGTATTTTGTTGCTGGGTGTAATACTGATAACTTTCTATATCAGCTCATCAGAAGATATTAAGCCATCAAATGACAAAGAAAGTGAAGGCAAGAAAATGAAAGGCGCTCCGGGATATGAAAAATGGTTTTTCGAAAGGTGGCATTCCCCACACGGAGTCAACATAAGCACTGAGAAATTGCAGGCAATATGGAATGATATTGGTGAAATGCCTGTAGAAACTGGTCAGCGGGGAATTGATTGGGAGAATATTGGGCCTTTTGGGAGCCTAACAGTGAGGAATTCTGTGTTTTCAGGAAGAATACGCGAAATGAACATAAGCGGGCCGGGAAGAATGATAGTCGGCTCAGCTTCAGGTGGTTTGTGGAAGGTGGTCAATAACCAGGCAGTCCTCCTAAGCAGCCCGTTAAATAGTTCTATTATAGGTGCTTTTGATGTTAATCCAATTGACAGCAATTTTATTCTTTTAGGAACAGGTGAACCGGGAGTAAGAGATGGTATCGGTTTATACCGGACAACCAATGGCGGCGTTAACTGGAACGGAGTATCTATGGCAGGTAATACGCCGAATACTTTTTATGCTATAAGATTCAATCAAAGAAACCCTTTGATCGTTCATGCAGCAACCAATAAGGGTTATTACCGCTCAACAAACGGCGGAACTGTTTGGGCACATATTCTGACCGGCTCTGATGTTACGGATGTGGTTATGAACCCAAGTCATCCTGATACTTTGTATTGCGGCAGATGGGATAATGGCGGTACGGGCGGCATATACAGATCTAACAACGGTGGATTGAACTGGACAAAGCAGAGCCACGGACAGCTTCCGCAGACAAATGTTGGAAGAAGTACTTTATCATATTGCAGAAGTAATCCCGACGTCATTTATGCATTGATCGCTTCTACAGGCGGTACAATGCTTGGAGTTTACAATACGCAGGATGGCGGTGATTTCTGGGGCAGATCTGCTCCGACCGGCGATATCCTGGGCACAGGTTTTGGGTGGTATGTTGGTGCCTTAGGCGTCAGCCCAACAGATCCCAATATTTGCCTTGCTGGAGGAATCTGGCTTTGGAGAACAACAAATTACGGACTTACATGGAGTGAAATAAATTACTTCAATGATACTACGGCAAAGATCCATTCAGATATTCATGATATCGTCTGGGATACAACGGGTAACTCAGTATGGATAGCCCATGACGGGGGAATTTCAAATTCACTTGATAAGGGTATTACATACAATTCAAACAAAAATGTTTTTCCTATCACACAGTATGTGTATTTTGATATTGCCGCCAGCAATCCGAATGTAATGTTTGGCGGCTCAAGAGATAATGCATTTACAGGTACTACTGATGGAGGCGCGTCCTGGAAATATATTTTCAATGGCCCTGCTGATGGTAGCGGTGCAGCAATTGATCCAACTAATCCCAATGAAATATACGGAACCCTTGGCGAGCTTGGTGGAAGCTGGCGCTTCGGCAAATTCAAATCCACTGACTTTGGTGTTAACTGGGCTCAAGTCAATAACGGCATTGATCCTTCAGGGCAATTTTATCCAAAGATAATGACCGATAATATTGCACCGGTCAATATTTATACTAATTCAGGAAATCACCTGTATTACTCAACCAACAAAGGTACAAACTGGATCAAAAGAAACAGCTCACCCTTTGCATCAGAAATATCGAATTTTTCTGTGATGAAGTATGGCTCTAACCCTCCTATCATATATGTATGCATGGCTTCTTCAACACCGGGAGGGCGGCTTAAGGTGCAATCCGGTAACGGATCTTTTGATGAAAGATCTGCCGGATTACCCGACGGGCTTTCCGTCAGAGGGGTAACAATGCATCCTGGTGATAGCAATACTGCTTATGCTTACATGAATGGTTTGGATGCTGATTCAAAAGTTTTTAGAACTACAAACCGCGGTTTGAACTGGATAAATATATCCAACAATCTTACAGATGCACCTGTTGGCGGTCTTGTGATCAACCCTTATTTAAGCAATATACTCTATATTGGCACGGAAATGGGTTTTTTTAAAACCACGAATGGAGGTACATCATGGTTCAGATGGAATACGGGTGCGCCGGAAGCTTTAATTGTCTCCGAAATGAAGTCATATGTAAAAAATGGAAAGTTTTATGTTGCTGCATCAACATACGGAAGCAGCATATGGATTAGAGAAGAACCAGATTCACCAGTTTCTACGGGGAGCAATAACTGGCAAGTTCCCGGAATATTTGAGCTTTACCAGAATTACCCGAACCCGTTCAACCCTGTTACAACTATAAAGCTTTCATTGCCGTTAAAAGGCAAAGCAGAGTTAAATGTGTATGACGTAAGCGGAAAACTAATCGCAACTTTGCTGAACAGTTTTATGGAACCGGGGACACATGAAGTAAAATTTGACGGCTCGAATTTTTCGTCAGGTGTTTATTTCTATAAACTTTCTGCGCCGGGCTTTGCTGATGTAAAAAAGATGATCTTAGTAAAATAGCTAAATTAATAAAATTCATATTTAATAAACTAATCAAAATAACATGAAAAAACTTATCTTTAGCTTCTTTGTAATGTTAATTTCTGCAATCCAGGTTAGTTCACAGTGGAATTACGGTTCGCCGATCTCCACATCACCGCCTTCATCTTCATGGCACCAGGTTGTTAACAGGCCGCCGCTAAATGAGATGATGGATAGCTTAGCGTTTCCATTCCCAACTAATTCATGGTTCAATAATTTTTACCTTGGGCAGCAGCCATATCCGCTTGCATTTGGCATAATGGGAGCGAATAAACTGCATCCATATCCATATCAACTTTCACTGGGTAATGGCTATCCCGGGTACCCGAATTATAAGGCACTGATGGCAATTAATTATAAACCTTTTGTAATATCAACATATGTAGATCCCAATGGAATACCTCTAATAAACTGGAATAACTCGAACTTTGT
>JAUQWT010000309.1 GCA_030835005.1 Ignavibacteria bacterium
TATACCCGCAATTGAAGACAAAGGACTAGCATTCTTTAATAAATACAAACCCGTCCCAAATCCGTTAGTTATTTTGCCATTTGTAATTTTAGTTCTCAAAAAGTTGTATACTCCAAATCTCGAACTTTCACCAATAATCCAATAAAAGTCCAAATTAATTGGAAATTGATCAAAAGTTTCATAATCTCCCATTCGAACTTTCGTCTTTGATTCGAATGATCTTGAGATATTGGCTAGTGAGTCAAAATACAGTTTTTTATCTGTTAATTCTATTTCATCCAAATCTTCATAGTTATTTACTTTTTGATAACCTATTGATAACGCGATTAACTTAGTCCCCCCTATTTTGAAGTTAAACGCTAATGAGGCTCTTGCAGTATTAAACGTGACTTTTCTGATTTGATTTGAGAAAGATGAATCAGCGTTATACAGTTTAAATATACTTCCTTCATAACCAATCTTCAAATTTATCCAGCCGTCTATTAATGAATCTTTCTTTCTAGTGAATATTTCTTTGTAACCAATATTAAGGTTTACTTTAGCCCCCGGTGAAATATCACCTTTAATTATAAGAGGGACCAATCCATCATTACTTTTACCACTTAAATCAATCCCGTAAAAGAAATGACTGTTACTGATCTTAAATACGTAAGACAATTTCAAACTTGCATCAGCGGTGCTTAATCGAAATGTCCCCCCGTAAGGAAGAAATATAGCGCTATTGTCTTTCCTATCTTCAAAAATTGATTGTCCTAAAAAAGGTTTCTCCTTTTCTTCGATAATCTCATCTTTGATATTCATGACATTTGTATCAATATTCTTCAATGATACGTCTATTCCTTTCAAAGATTCTTCGATGCTAGTTGCTGTATCCTTGGCATTATTATTCTGTGCATATATAAAAGGACATAGAATCAAAAAAACAAAAATTGAGTATACTGTATTCATTTCTTATCCCCTATTTGGTTCAGTAAAAGTTACAAAACCACTTGAGCTTAAGGTTCCGTTTGTCTTGAAAAATTCTTTGTCGTTTACTTTAACCAAGAATGACCATTTGGAACCACTCCATCCTTTTAATCTAACATGTATATTTAAAGGTCCCTCAATAACGAATTCATTGAACAATTTATAATATTCATTATCATTTACTTCGCGCAAACCAATTTCTCGCCCTTCTAAATACACATCAATAGTTGTAAATTCACCTTTCAAGAATACTTCCACTTTGTTTTTATTTAGTACCATAGTTTTTTTGTAATTATATTTTTTCACCCGTTTTTCCCTCCGGGTGTTTGAGGGTTAAAAAATTACGGAATCTTAATTTCACAAAAAGTTATGATGATTAAACTTTATATATTACCAAAAACATTACTGCCATTAGATAATCGATCAACTTAATGATATTTACCAAACTTAGTATTTTGAAGCAGAATTTGATATGATTTCTATCAGAAAGAAGAGTGATTCTTGTCTCTAAATCACACCAAAGTGTTATCAATTTATCTTAATTCCCATCGCTGCTGGTTTTCTTATTATCTGAATCAGAATTTGAATTTGAATTGTTGTCTTCGGTTTTGGAATCACTCTTAGAATTTATCGGATCAATAAAATTCTTCTGTATTGCATCTTTTAGAGGTTGAAGTGGATTGTCCCGGACATCTTCTGTTGAGCTCTTAACAGTTTCTTTTACCTGTTCAAATGTGTCATCACTGGTATTATTCTCATCACTCGATGATTGAGAATAGACCATTCCCGAAATAAACAGAATGAATAATAATGCCGCTAAGCTTAATAAATTTGTTTTCATTTCACACTCCTTATATTAATGTTATTTATTTTCCACCCGTCTTTCCACGAGTTCTCGGGACAATCTCTCCGGGTGTTTGTCCGAAGGACTCCTCCGAATAGGGTTTAAGAATTATTTATTAAATTTCTTTGCGCCTTTGTCCAAAGGACTCCTTCGGAGAGGCTTACTATCTTCTGGATCCTTCGCTCCTGCTTGCTGCAGGCAGGTCGCTCTGGATTTTTTTAACTCCCCTCCATTGCTGGAGGGGAAATTGGGCGGCTATTGCCGCGCTCCACGCGAGTAGAGGTAACATGAAACTCAGGGTGGCAAAACTAAAATGTTTCTGAAACATAAAGCAATTTAAGAAACGTTATATTGGGGGTATACGATTATACAAATAAGTGTTACTGTTTGTCAAAGAAGCAAAATGCCACATGTGAATTTTGGTATCACGGTTTAGATGAAACAAATCCCAATTTCTGCTATTTTAAAGCTATTTTCATATCTTCATGTGAATTTAATTGAAAAAAATAAATTTCTTGAATCGAGGCAGTTTACCAGTGAATGGAACAAAAAGCATGTGAATTACGTATTTGTTCTATGAGATTGCTTTCCGCCGGTTGGCGGACAGGCTGCTTCGCCCGCAATGGTTGACGACTCATTGTAACTCGTAATTTCATTGAAAATTCATAAATTTAAAGCTATATTTAAAGTTCCTATGCAAATTAATAGAACGGTTTTGGCCCTGGGCCTGGTGTTGTGCCTTGGATGTAATGTTACATTTTCACAGCTTTCAGGAAAATATGAATCAACAACTGTTCTTAAGGAGAAGTTCACCGATAAGAACGGTAACATATTGACCGGGAAAGGGGTGATAATCGGCGACGTAGATTCCGGAATTGATGTATTCCACCCGATGTTCTTTTTTGCCGATGGCGGTGAGTTTGACTGGATTGATGCAAACTCTGATGGGAAATTCACATTTGGTGAAGACGGCATTGATCTGAATAGAAGCGGTTCTTTGGATAATAACGAAGTCATCAGGTATCTTGAGATCCATGACAACACTTATGGAGTTCTAAGCTATCTGGGTGCAGATCCCAAAAAGTATAATCCTGAATTCGATTTTCTGTATGTTGATGCAAACGGAAACAAAAAACGTGATTTCGGACCCGGTGCGGGATTTACGGAAACGGACCCTAGTTATGGCGAGCAGTTCCTGATACTAAGAGATGAAAACAAGAATGGAAGGATTGATGCCGGGGAGAAACTCTCTGCGCTTAAGACTTCTAAAATAAGATCAGTGAGGCAGCGCGATGGGCAGATCAGAAGGCGCGGAGTAGATCTGATAAGTACCGAAGAAGACAAAAACGGACATGGTACAGGTGTTGCCGGATTGATCATCGGCGGGCATTACGGAGTGCAAAAGATTCACGGGCTGGCTCCTGATGCAGAGATGGTTTTCTCAAGCATTCAGTATGATTACACTCCCCGCTTTGTGAGAAACTTCCCGGAGTTGATAAGTTTTGCGCGTGATGAAAAAGTAAATATCCTCTTGTTTGAAGATGGTGAATGGATGTGGGAATTCATGGATGGCTCCAGCCCTGAAGAAGAAATGGTTAACCAGTTAGCACGTGACGGCGTAACTATAATTGGCGGTTCAGGAAATATGACCGGCGGTAATATGATAATAATTGACACACTGAAAGCCGACAAAACTGCTGTATATACTGCAAGCTGTTCAGGTGCACCGGATGAAGATGTAACAAAGAACGATGGAGTGTTCTTTTCATTTTTGTGGCGGGATGAGTCAAATGACATTAGTTTCACAATTGAAACGCCCGAAGGCAAGACCACTGCCCCGATAACCGCAGGTTATGGACATGAACAGATAGGCAATTACAACATCTATTACGGTAAGGATGTTTCGCCCAAGGGAACTGTTATGATGAAGTTTTCGGCATCGCTGACGGATAGTGATATAGTGAGAGGTAAATTCAAAATAAAACTCACCTCAGATAAAGAAGAGATAGTTAGAGCTTATGTGGTTGATGTGACCCAGTCATGGAACGGAAATGCAAGATGGATAAGCCATAGAAATATTACTGATGTTTCAAACGTTTGCTTTCCATCAACAGCTGATAGTTGTATTGCAGTAGGCGCATTTGCGGTTAATGTAGGCTGGTTTGAGCAGGTTGGAGATCTTTGTACATACAGCAGCCAGGGATTCAATATAACCGGAAAATTAGGAGTTGATATTACCGGGCCGGGCCACTCGACTTTCAGTACACAAAAAGAAAACAGTTACCAGATCTTTTCCGGTACAAGTTCGGCGGCACCTCATGTAGTTGGCACTGCAGCTCTGATTCTTCAGTATAATCCGAGTTTGACGCACGAACAGGTAAGAGCAATATTGCTTAATTCTGCGGTTAAGGATAATTTTACCGGAGACGTTCCAAACTACCAGTGGGGTTTTGGTAAACTGAATATCGAAGGCGCGATAAGATACTTGATGATGACAGGGAACTAAGAAATAAGTAAGAAATAAAAAAGCAAGAATAAAAAAAACATAAAAATAAATTATAACAACAAAATATTAAAATGAGAAAAAGCAAAAAAGAAGAGGCAAGTCAATACAAGACTCTGCAGATGACCCAAAAACAGCAGCAGCAAAGAAGGAAGAAAGTAGATCCTTTGAAGACCAGGGGTATTAAGTATATCGACTATAAGGATACAAGGCTGCTGGCAAGGTTTGTGAATGAACAGGGCAAAATACTCCCCTCAAGGATAACCGGTATCAGCTCAAAAATGCAGCGCATGATGACAGAAGCAATTAAAAGAGCGCGCCATCTTGCGCTTATGCCGTATGTCAGTGAAGAGTTCAGGCCGTAATTCCGCAAAGTCTGAATTTTATTTTCTTGAAGTACTGCACTCAATATAATTATTCGAGCCTGTTTCTTTAGCAAGAACGGGCTTTCTTATTTTGTAATTTTATGATATTAAGAAGATTCCATAGGCTGTTAATTATTTTTCTGTTCTTACTGGCATGCAATGTGCTTTCCCAGGAACAGTTTGTAATAGGTGAATTCACTATATCCAAAATTCTTGATGGTGATACATTCCGTTTTGAGGGCCTGGATAAATCCACAAGGCTTTTGGGAATTGATACCGAAGAGACTTTCAAAGATGAGAATGCTGAATTGAAGGTCAATGATTTAGCAGGAAGGTGGCTTGAGTATTATGCCCATAAGAAAGATTCATCAGACAAACCTGCAAAGATCGAATCACCCTATGGATACGATACATGGCAGTGGACAAAAAAGTTATTCAAAGACGTTGTAAAAGTAAGGCTTGAAGTTGATGATTTTAAACGCGTGATAGATATGTTTAACCGATACCTTGTTTATATTATAGCCATAAAAGAAGATGGTACAGAATTTAATTATAATATTGAGTGTGTTAAGCAGGGTTACAGTCCATATTTTTCTAAGTACGGTTATTCGGCAAGATTTCATGAGGCATTTGTTAAAGCTCAGAAATACGCAATGGATAATAAGCTTGGCATATGGAGCGGTAAAGAGCTGTGTTACCCTGATTATACCGAAAGAATTGAGTGGTGGGATAAAAGAGGCGAGCAGATAAAAAAGTTCGAAACTCTGTACATGGGAAAAGAAGGATACTACTCAATGCTTGATGTAAGCGACTATAACAAGCTTAAGACTCATATGGGTGATAGTGTGATTATATTCGGGAATATCTCCAGGGTGATAACTGACAATGACCCGCACATTGTTAAATTTGAAATAAACGATTTTGACACTATAGATCTTGTATTTTTCAGCAGGAATTTTTCGCTGATTGATGAGCTGAAACTCAATGAGCCAAAGGGATATTATGTTTATGCAAAAGGGAAACTGAGTGAGTATAAAGGCAGGTTACAGATTATTATTGATGAAAAACAACAGGTATGGGCAGAATGATCTATTATTGTGGAATGCGGATTTGAGATTTCGGATTTCAAGAGCATTCCGAAGACAAATAATTCCCCTCTTGAGAGGAGTGGCTTCACCTATTTGTTCGCCTACCTGCGGAAGGTGAAGACGGTCCGAAGGATTCCTTTGGAGGGTATATTGCTCAAAAAATAATTAAATTATTATGTTTATAGATACACATGCACATCTAAATTATCCCGATATTCTTGGCAAACTGGATGAAGTGCTTGCAAGGGCAAGGGATGCCGGTGTTGAGAAGATAATAGTTCCTGCAACAACTTACCAAACATCTCTTGAGATAGCAGAACTAGTTCAGAAGCATGAAATGCTGTATGGCGCAGTTGGAATTCATCCAACAGAACTGAAAGATTACGAAGAAAATCACCTTATCGGCATTGAAGAACTTGCAAAACTAAATAAAATTATTGCTATCGGCGAAATTGGTCTGGATTACTACTGGGAACCTTATGACAAAGATACTCAGCACAAAGTTATGATAGAGCAATTTCGCATAGCAAAGTGCATTGGTTTGCCGGTGATTATCCACAACCGGAATTCCACAAGCGACCTGATGAGGATTGTAGAAAAAGAATATGAGGGTGGAAAGCTAACCGGGCAATTCCATTCATTCAGCGCTGGATTGAATGAAGCTAAGCGCTGCGTTGAAATGGGCTTCTATATTTCTTTCACAGGTAATATTACTTACAAGCCGAATGAATCGACGCTAATTGCTTATGAAATTGTAAGGGGTACCGGCGTTGAAAATCTGCTTTTGGAAACCGATACTCCTTACCTGCCTCCTGTTCC
>JAUQWT010000310.1 GCA_030835005.1 Ignavibacteria bacterium
TGGTACCGGTTTGATTGATGCCGATCGGATTATCATTTGTATCAACAAAAATATTGTAAAGCAAACCGCCGTTACCCATTGTTCTTGCATGAACTTTTTTCCCTGTTACCGTTACAGTACCGCCATTTTCAGAGGTGTTGCAGTAAAGCATAGAGCCCGGGGTGCCTAAGCTGAAAATAGGCAGATTTGTATTTACAGATGATTTGAAAATTACAATATCCGTGCCTGTATCCTCAATGCTTCCCCAGGTACAGGCTGATAAGATGTTTCCCGATTTTGAGAATGAAACTGATGTCACCAAATCGCCCATATGTTTATATTCCCATTTTGGCACCGGACCCTGTTCAATATCAAAAAACTTTACCTGTCCGTCATAGATCCAATAACCGCCCCATTTCCAGTCAACGGTGCCGCAAGCTACATATTTTCCGTCGCTTGTAATATCTGAAACAGTGATCCACTGGGAAACAAGCGATGAGTCAGTACTTTTATATCTCCAGTGCTGAGTATAACTGTTTCCGGTACGCTTGTAAACAGTAAGATAGCCATCGTGGCTCGCAGTTGAAATCACACTTCCATCATTGTTTATACCCTGGTTCTCTTGTGTGTTTGATGTGGGATTTGGACCAATGTTCCCGCTGTAAAGGATATTGCCTGAAAAGGTCTCCATAACATAAAACCTATAAAAGGTGCTAAGTATAAATACTGAATCATTACCCGATAGTTTTAATCCTGTAACCATGGGGAAGTATGGTTGGCTGCTGAATATCTTTTTCTGCCACACAGGTACAGTACTCAAAGTTGAAAAGCCGTAAACTACTGCGCTGTCCACTTCATCCCATGGTTGAGAAACTGCAATCAGGAATCCACCGTCAGAGCTCAGGCTCACATTATGCGCATTATGATTCGGATTAGAGCTTGATGCATTAAAGCTGAAGATGGGAACCGCTGAATCCCTGTTAAAAACATAAAAGTATGTATAATGACCGGCTGCGATCTTAGTACCTGATTTGGAGATCGAAACATAATTATTATGGAAAGGTGCCGTTATGGTATATTGATACTCCCAAACAGGTATATTATTGCTGTTTCCAAAGATCGAAACTCTGGGATTGTTCAGGAACCAGCCGTTAACGGTATTCACTCCCATCCCGTCGGTAAATACCTGCTGGCCTACTGCTACAGAATCCATTAAAGACCACCTTAATTGCGTATTACCGCCGTAAGGTGTTACCTGAGAACCTGTCACAGCTTTGAAATTGCGATTTGCATTCCAAACGGAACTAATACCGGTGTACTTCTTACAAACACCATTTTCAGTAACAAAATATTCCTCTTTTATTTCTGGAGTTTGAGAATGAACATTCAGAATTAAGAGGCACGTAAGAATGATTGAAACTATTATGTTGTTCATATGAGTAATTTATTTATGACCTTACTTTATCAAGACCATTTTTTTAGTTTGGGTAAAATTCCCCTCTAGAGAGGGGTGCTCCAGTTTATCGGAGCGGGGTGTGTTCACTTCCAGCCTGTAATAGTACACCCCGCTCGGCAGATCGCTGCCAACAAAATCAACTTCATATGTACCCGGTGAAAGCTGCTGATTCACAAGCACCTGAACTTCTTTCCCAAGGGCGTCAAATACTTTCAATATCACAAATCCGGAATTTGGCATTTGGAATTTGAGCTTTGTAATTGGATTGAATGGGTTCGGATAATTCTGCGAAAGCGAAAATTCCACTGGTACTTCGCTCGAGATCTGATTTACTCCAAGCTCACCCGTATAGACCGATATACCTCCATCAATTCTGGCAGCCCAAAGCTTGCTTGAACCGCTTCTGCCTTTTGTAATGTGGTTGTATCCTGCATTACCGGGGGCTGTATATTGAGCCGCCCAGTTTTGGCCGCCATTGGAACTGTAAAATATCTGGTTCGATAAGAATCTGACGTACCACCATGAATTTCCGGTGCCTGTAATCCCTCTGATTATCTCCGGGCCAGAGCTCCCCGGCATTATCGACCAGTTGCTTCCGCTGTTTGTTGTCTTTACTATGTTCCTATCGGCACTTGAAAAACCGTTTGTCGGGCTATCAAACCAGATCGCCGAAGGATATGGATATCCGCCTGCGGTCAGGTCCTGCAGTACCCAGCTTGCTCCGTTATTGGAAGAGTAATACACTCCTTTGCTTCGTGCCCCGAACCAGATCTGGTTATTGAGGTAGAACACACTGTTTTCAAAGCTCCATACTGCTGAATTTGATTCCGCGATATACAGCCCGGTTGAATCCCAGTTATTGCCGGAATTAGTAGTTTTCCAAAGTGACCACCTTCCTCCAACGGGCCAGCCGACCATAAATCCTTCGCCGTTGTTCTTTATCCATATGCCGGAAATATAGGCATTGCTTCCCTGAGTAAATACAAGTGTCCAGCTTGCACCTGCATTTGTTGTTTTGTAAACATATGCAACTCTTGTCGGCGAACCCGCGTAACACGAGAAAATTGCAGTGTTGGCATCAATTGCAAAAATGCAGGGTTCAACTCCCATTGGCGGCGGAACATTTGCACCAACATTTTCCCATAACTCTCCGCCATTTGTTGTCCGCAGAATGTTGGCTCCCGATGCCGATGCCCAGACTATATTATCATTAACCGCTGAGAGCGAAAATATTGTGAAAGGTATTCCCGTTGTCTGCTCTGACCATTGACTGAAAAGGGAAATTGAACTGATTATCAACAAAAGCAGAATTTTTCTCATTTTATTAAAACCATTTTTTTAGTTTGGGTAAAATTCCCCTTTTGAGAGGGGTGCTCCGATTTATCGGAGCGCGGTGTGTTCACTTCAAGCCTGTAATAATACACACCGCTCGGCAAATCGCTGCCGTCAAAATAAACTTCATAAGTGCCCGGTGATAGCTGCTGATTCACCAAAACCTTAACTTCCTTCCCCAAAGCATCAAATACTGTCAATTCCGCAAATCCTGAATTTGGCATTTGGAACTTGAGCTTTGTCATTGGATTGAACGGGTTGGGGTAATTTTGGCAAAGAGAATAATCTTCGGGTATTTCACCTGTGATAACACTGAATCCGGTTATTCCCCCATTTGTTGTAGTTAATATTACTCCTGAATTCCCAACTATCCAGCCGGTGAATTCATTAATCATGTAAATTCTGTTCAATTGTGCACTTGTTCCGCTGGATTGAGAAATGAACTGAGCCCCGGAATTTGTTGTGTAATATATTACGCCATTTAATCCAGCCAACCAGCCTTTGGTAACACTTGCGAAATAAACACTGTTCATCTCAATAGCAATCGGGGTTTTAGACCAGTTAACACCTGAATTACTCGACCTGTAAAAGTAATTTGCGGTCCTTTCATGTCCAACTGCAAATCCATCGGTTGTCTGCTGGAAATTTATGTCCTTAACATAACTGCAACAAGCATCCGTAGCAGACGAGTACTGAACACTCCAGTTTGCACCGCCATTTTCAGATCTGTAGATCTTAGCAGAATAAAGTCCTCCAAACATCATAACCCAGTCCCATCCGGTGCAGTACATGTTTGATTCATTCAAATAAACCAAGCGAGTTGTTCCGCCCGGAGGGAAGACAAATGTCTGTTGCCAGTTGGCTCCTCCATTTGTAGTTTTGGAAAAAGTGTAAGTGATTTTATAACCTGTGTTTTGGTCAACAAAATGCATGAAAGCACCATCATTTCCAAAATAGACACTGTTCCAGTCTAAACCTCTATTAGAACTTTTTGAAATTCCGGCATCACCGGAAACAAATCCAAAAGTGCCGGAAAGAAAGTGAACATCAGTCAGGTTTCCCAATCCTGTTTGCTGCAATGTCCAGTTGATACCGCCGTTTGTGGTTACCAGGAAAACTCCTCCATCACCGCTGATAAATCCGGTTGACGAATTCATAAATTGTACGTCACGCAAATTATTGCTTGTGCCGCTATTCTGCAAAATCCAGCCTGTCTGTGCCAGAACCAGGGTAACGTTACAGACTATTGCAAGAAGTATGACTTTCATAATAAACTCCTATTTAATCAAAACCATTTTTTTAGTTTGGGTAAATTTCTCAGCCTCTAATATGTAATAATACACACCGCTTGGCAGATTGCTGCCGTCAAAATCAACTTCATAAGTGCCCGGTGATAACTGTTGATTTACAAGCACCTCCACTTCTTTCCCAAGGGCGTCAAATACTGTCAATATCACGTTTGACATTTGACCTTTGACATTTGACATTACATCGAATTTGAGCTTTGACATTGGGTTAAACGGGTTTGGATAGTTCTGCGAAAGCGAGTATTCAACCGGCACTTCACTGCTTATTTGTGTGATTCCAACCAGGGTGGATGTATCACCGTACAGAACACCGCCAATTACACATCCTTTTAGAGTATCCGCGCAAAGTGTGGTCAGTTCCGCAAATCCCCAGTTTGTTATGCCTATACCCATGGCGAAAACAGTCAAATTCCCTCTGCCTGTATCGTTAAACTTTTTGACCTTAAAACTACTGCCGAATATGTTAACAGTATTTGTATCTGTGCATCTTGAAAACGAGCTCGAAGGCGGGCATGTCCAGGCTGTATCATCCTTTATCGCTTTTAAACTATCAAGCATTCTGTCTCCGTTTATACAGCCTCCGCCGATTTGATAGAGATTCATTGTAACCGAGTCAATCCTCAGGTTATTGAAAAACGGGATTCCGCAGCCGGGAGGAGTGCCGCTTATATGGTAATATGTCTGCTGTACCTGATAATATTTCTTTCCACCGGATTCATTTATCCCCGTTATTTTATACTTGCTGTACCCTGTTCCGTGCATAGGGAATACCTGATTGTATGTGTAGTAAACCCAAATATTCCCGACCTGCAGCGGCATATACTTTGCTGCTGTTGTATCCCATGAATATGAGTGATTGAAAAATATGGATGAAGCAAGACATATGAGCAGAATAATTTTCTTCATCATTTGCTCCTATTTTATCAATACCATTTTTTTTGATTGAGTGAAACCTTCTGCATCCAGCCTGTAATAATACACACCGCTTGGCAGATTGCTGCCGTCGAAATCAACTTCATAAGTTCCCGGCGAAAGCTCTTGATTTACCAAAACCTGAACTTCCTTTCCCAACGCATCAAATACTGTCAACTTTACATTTGACATTTGACCTTTGACATTTGACATTATATCGAATTTGAGCTTTGTCATTGGATTAAACGGGTTCGGGTAATTTTGTGAAAGTGAGTACTCCGTTGGCACTTCACTACCAATCTGATTTATTCCTAAGAATGTATTGGTATCACCATATAGAACTCCGTCTATAATACATCCGCGCAGATTGTAAACTAAAGGGTTAGTTTCACCATACCCGCTGAAACTTAAACCGAAGTACTGCGAATATTGCCGAACTCTTCCGGCCGGTCCGCCGTTCCAGTTAAATGATTTATCCAAACACCAAACTCCCCATCTGACATTACTTGTTACCATATTTAGCCTTCTCTTGTGCAATGTATCATTCAGGCAAATCAGCGAAAGATCATTGACCTGGGAGGAAATACTATCGATGTTTTCATAACTTGTCTGGCTGCATAACCCCACTCCAAACCTAATAAGCACGCCCTTTGCTGAATCGATCCTGAACCACCCGTCCTGTCCGTTCGCCGGGCTTAAATATTCAATCCGTGTAAGATAATAATACTTGTGACCTGCAAACACGGAATCGCGCTGAACAACGCTCTTAAAATAAACAGGCGGATTGTTTGGCGGCCAACCCCCTGTGCGCACATACGTCCACACATTCCCGATCTTAAGCGGGAGAAATTTGGTTGAGTTGGTATCAGCCGATTGCAGACCGGATGTAACAAGCAAAAACACTATTAATATTGAAATTGAATTTTTCATTCAGCTGCCCTATTTTATCAAAACCATTTTTCTTGTTTCTGTATACGTAATGCTGAGCGAAGCCGAAGCATCTAATCTATAATAATACACACCGCTCGGCAAATCGCTACCGTCAAAATCAACTTCATACGTGCCCTGTGATAGCTGTTGATTTACCAACACCTGAATTTCCTTACCCAAGACATCAAATACAGTTAATACTGCAAATCCTGATTTTGTCATTTGGAATTTGACCTTTGTCATTGGATTAAACGGGTTGGGATAATTCTGTGAAAGAGAAAATTCCTTTGGAACCTCGCTGCTTATCTGATTAATCCCAACAGGAAAGGTTGTATCGCCATATACAACACCGTCAATCACGCATCCGCGCAATATATAAATACAGCTGCCGGCAGACGAGCAGCCCTGGGTAGAACTTAAAAGACCAATATCTTTAGCATATGTACGGATCTGAGACCAGTTCGGAATGCTGAGGCCGAACTTTCTGGTTTTCCTCATAGTGCCGAAAACAAGCTGAACATTAGTATCAAGACACTGGTTGGAATTGCAGGCGTTTTGAAGATTATCACCTACTTTTCGCTTTAGTGAATCCAGCAGCCCTTCACCATTATACCACGGACAGCTGTTACCTAATATCAGTACGTTCCCCGACAATGAATCTATCCTGAAAGATCCAATAGTCACCAAAAAGGGGTTTGGAATGGAAGCCGGGCATGGTGTGCAGGCAGGCCCCGTGACAGCGAGATTATAATAAAGATGACCTGCTGATAATACTGTTCCGGTTTTCCGGACTTTCTGCGAGCCTGAACCCCATTGATATATCCAGGTATTACCAACTTTCAACGGAAGATACTTCACAATGCTCGTATCCTGAGATCTAAGAACACCGGAAATTAAGATAAGGCAAATGAAAATTACTAATTTTTTCATAATAAACTCCTACTTTATCAGAACCATTTTTTTAGTTTCAGTGTATGTAACGCCAAGCGGAGCAGAAGCGTCCAATCTGTAATAATACACACCGCTTGGCAGCTTGCTGCCTTCAAAATCAACTTCATATGTGCCCGGTGAAAGCTGTTGATTTACCAAAACCTGAATTTGCTTACCCAATCCATCAAATACAGTTAAACGGACTGATCCGAAATCGGCAATACGAAATTCGAAATTGGTAGTTGGATTAAACGGATTAGGATAGTTTTGGGAAAGGGAGAATTCAAAAGGCACTTCGCTTGAGAGCTGGGTTATTCCCATCAACATCGAGGTATCACCGTAGAGAACGCCATCTAATACGCATCCCAGGAGTTCCATACCGTAAAGGTTCTGCCCTGAGCCGCCGTAAGCTGAAATTATTCCGATATCGCGTGCATAAACATTTCCAACATTTCCTTCTCCATTATAACGGAAATGTTTTGTCCTGCGCTGGGTACCGAATACTGTGCGGATATTTGTATCAATGCAGGTAAACAGGCTGGTTCCGCAATTTCTCCATGCAGAATCGTTCAGCCTCATCGAAAGACTATCTACCATTCTTTCGTT
>JAUQWT010000311.1 GCA_030835005.1 Ignavibacteria bacterium
TAGATTTTGATGCTGCTCATCTCTCAAGCGGAGTGTATTTCTATAAGCTTGTTGCTGATGGATTTACCGAAACTAAAAAGATGCTCTTAGTAAAATAAGAATTATCTGAATTTTTGGATTTGCAGCCCCCTTTGAAAAAAGGGGGCTTTTTTATTGATATTCGTTTGGATTGAATAACTCAAGTTTTACAGGTATATTTTCACTATTATTTTTCTAAATTAAAGCAATTTATGAAACCTTGGGCATTAATATTAGGCGCATCCAGCGGATTTGGCGGTGCTGTTTCTTTGGAACTTGCAAAGCACGGATATAATATCTTTGGCGTCCATCTGGATAGGCAGATCACCATTCCGAATGTTAAGAACCTAATGAAAAAAATAGAGCATACAAGGCAGCATTCAGTCTTTTTCAATATTAATGCAGCTGATGCTATCAAAAGAAATGAAGTACTTGATGAAATATCCGAGCGGCTTCACGGGCATGAAAAAGGAAGCATAAAAGTGCTTGTTCATTCATTGGCATTTGGCACACTTAAGCCGTTTATTGCCAAATCGCAGAATAACTGTGTTTCACAGGCACAGATGGAAATGACGCTTGATGTCATGGCAAATTCTCTTGTTTACTGGACCCAGGGCTTGATCTTCCGCAGCTTGCTTGCCGAAGGAGGGAGAATTTTCACATTAACAAGTGCCGGCTCACATTCTGTAATTCCTTCTTATGGCGCGGTATCGGCAGCAAAAGCTGCACTTGAGGCTCATACCAGACAGCTTGCTTATGAACTTGCACCTATGAACGTTACAGCTAATGCAATTATGGCAGGCGTAACCGATACCCCGGCATTGCAGAAAATCCCGGGCGCCAAGAACATGATCGATTCTACCAAGCTTAAAAATCCAAGAAGCAGGCTTACAGAACCTGAAGATGTAGCTAAAGCAATATTGCTGCTCTGTAAAGAAGAAGCAGGGTGGATATCCGGTAATTTGATCGGTGTTGACGGTGCTGAAGATATAATTAATTTTACAGGTGAAAAAGTAGCTCATCATATAAGGTAATTTTGCCCGCATTAAACCTTTGTTCTTTTATATTCGTGATTAACTTATAATAATATATGTTTGAATTTAGATTTACTGAAGAGCAGCTAATGCTGCGTGATATGGTTCGTGATTTTGCTGTAAATGAATTGAAACCGATTGCTCATCAAATCGATGAGAATGAAAAGATCCCTCCCGAGATCATTAAGAAACTTGGAGAACTTGGATTGCTCGGAGCATCAATCCCCGAGGAGTACGGCGGCGGAGGTTTTGGTGAAGTTGGTTATTGCATTATGCAGGAAGAGATTTCCCGTGCATGTCTATCAACAGCTACTTTTATCGGAGCACACCAGTCAATCGGCACTAATGCCATATATTTGGGCGGCAGTGAAATGCTTAAACAGAAATATGTTGTCCCATTGGCTAAAGGAGAGAAGATCGGCGCGTTCTGCCTTACGGAAGCTCAGGCCGGCTCTGATTCTTTTAATGTACGTACAACTGCTAAGCTTGATGGTGATGAATGGGTCATTAACGGCGATAAAATGTGGATCACAAACGGCGGACTTGCAGACATTATATCTGTTTTTGCAAGGACACCAAAAGGTGTCACAGCGTTTGTTGTAGAAACCTCTATGCCCGGTTTTACTGCCGGACCTGCTGAAAAAAAGATGGGTATCAGAGGAAGTACCACTAATGCAATTACTTTTGATAATGTGAGAGTTCCAAAGGAAAACATGATCGGCACTGAAGGAAGAGGGTTTTTGATAGCAATGAAAACTCTTGATGCCGGCAGGCTTGGTCTTGGCGCTGCATGCCTTGGAGCCTCAAAAGAAATGGTTGAAATGTCTGCGAAGTATGCCAAAGAACGCCATCAGTTCGACCAGCCAATCAGCAATTTTCAAGCCATTCAGTTCATGCTTGCGGAAATGGCGACAATGGTATTTGCTATGGAGTCAATTGTCTACAGGTCTGCAGTTGATTATGACCTGAAGAAGAATATCAGCGTACATTCTGCAATGGTTAAGCTCTTCTGTTCTGAATCGCTGGATAAGATTGTTGATTATGCTGTCCAGATACATGGCGGTATGGGTTATTCAAGGGAATACCCGATTGAGAGATTCTACAGAGATTCAAGGATCAACAAAATATTTGAAGGGACGAATGAGATCCAGAAGGGGATCATTGCCAGAGACATTCTTAAACATAAAGGGCATATGTAAGCTGTAAGTGTTAACCGAATTCCGATTTCTTAAATAATATCAAAAACTATGCGGATAAAGACTCTTTTACTATATTCTCTTTTTGCCATATTTGCGGCAAATCTCATCGGTTGCCTCACATACGAAGCTAAAGAATATTCTTTTACACTTAAGAGTGACAATTCGGGCTCGGGGAAGATCAAATATATAAACATTATGAGGACTGAAGATTCTGCAGTCACAATTGAATCTGACTACCAGGAACTTATCAGCACGTACCTTAAGGGTAATAAGCCCGAAGATGAGCTTCTTGGAGTTAAGAATGTTAAGAAAAGACTGTTTGAAGAAGATAACCAGCTTTGCGGAGAGTTGACTTTTGATTTTGATGATATTACGAACCTGAAATTCTTCAATTATAAGAACAAAGTATGGGCT
>JAUQWT010000312.1 GCA_030835005.1 Ignavibacteria bacterium
CATAAATGTAATTCTTGTTGGTGATACTGCAAAGATCGAAGCCGAGCTGAAGAAATTTTCTTACGATAATTCCAGGATCAGAGTTCATCATGCTGCCGAAGTAATAGCAATGGATGACAGCGCTGCAGACGCTTTTCGTAAAAAGCCGGAATCATCAATGGTATTGGGTTTAAAACTGCATAAATCCGGTGAAGCCGAAGGATTTATAAGTGCCGGAAATACCGGCGCGGTTATGGCGGCTTCACTTTTTATTCTTGGGAGAATTGCAAACGTATCACGCCCTACTATCGGATCAAAATTTCCTACTGAGAGAGGCATCACTATGGTTTTGGATGTTGGCGCTAACGTTGACTGCAAACCCATAAACCTGCTTCAATTTGCTGTAATGGGTTCGGTTTTTGTGAATCACATATATGGAATTCAGAAGCCGTCAGTTGGCCTTCTGAGTGTGGGAGAAGAAAAATCAAAAGGCGACCTATTGACAACCCAGGCATATGAACTTCTGGAAAAGAGCAATCTGAATTTTATTGGCAACGTTGAAGGACGCGATATTTTGAAAGGCAGCACGAACGTAATTGTATGCGATGGTTTTACAGGCAATGTGGTCCTGAAATTTGCAGAAGGCGTACTTACCTTGCTGAAATCTAAATTTTCTGATTTTGCCGAAAGCGGCTTCATAAATAAATTGAAAGTCGGCATGGCATACGGAACTCTGAAAACCATTCTAAAGGATTTTGACTACCAGGAATACGGCGGGGTACCGCTGCTTGGTGTAAACGGCATTTCAATAATTGGGCACGGCAGGTCATCACCCCTTGCAATAAAGAATATGATATTACGGGCAGTTCAAATGGCAAGGGAAGGCATAAACGATGAGATCGCAGAGCGCATAAAGGATATTAAAGAATTTGCTTCTTAAAAAAGAAAGTTAATTTATATATGAGTAAGATCAGGGCAGCTATAACAGCTTTAGGGCATTACGTTCCGGAAACAGTTTTATCGAATAAAGATCTTGAGAAGATTGTTGATACAAATGACGAGTGGATAGTATCCCGTACAGGTATCAAAGAAAGAAGGATACTCACCGGCGGCGAACCGATTTCATTCATGGCGGTAAAAGCAATTAATATGCTTCTTGAGCGGCGCGGCATTACTGCTGATGAGCTGGATCTTATACTTGTAGCTACTGTAACGCCTGACATGCTTTTCCCATCGACGGCATGTATCATACAGGAAAAGATCGGCGCATCAAAGGCATGGGGATTTGATGTGCTGGCAGCATGTTCGGGATTCATATTTACGCTTGTTGCGGGAATGCAGTTCATAGAAAGCGGAGCATGCAAGAAAGTTCTGATCGTTGGAGCAGATAAGATGTCTTCTATTACAAACTTTAAAGACAGAAACACCTGTGTTCTGTTTGGAGACGGTGCCGGATGCGTTTTGCTTGAACCAAGTGAAGATGAAAATTATGGTATAATGGATAATATTATGAGAGTTGACGGCAAAGGCGGAAAGTATCTTCACATGCTGGGTGGCGGCAGCCTTAATCCTCCTACACATGAAACGGTTGATAATGACTGGCACTATGTTTACCAGGATGGGAAACATGTTTTCCGTGATGCAGTTAAAGGTATGGCTGATGTAAGCGTAGAGATTATGGAAAAGAACGGCCTGAAATCCGAAGATATTTCTTACCTCGTTCCGCACCAGGCGAATATGAGGATACTTACAGCATGTGCCGACAGAATGGGATTATCTCATGATAAGGTTATGATAAACATCCACAAATACGGCAACACAACTTCTGCAACAATTCCGTTATGCCTTAGCGAATACTGGCAAGAGGGCAAGATCAAAAAAGGGGATAACCTAGTTCTATCAAGCTTTGGAGCAGGTTATACATGGGGATCGATATTAGTCAAGTGGGCGTATTAGATTTAATCCTGAGGAGCGAAACCAACTGTAATAGTAGTCAGCCTCTAAGTCTTCTGATCAATACAGAAGTTGAAACAATTTGTTACAATTATTATTTTGTTTCTACTATTTCATTTTCTATTGTTGTTGAGTATATTTATTCAACAAAATTAAAGAAGAATGAAAAAATTATTACAGACTGCTTTAATTATCTTCGTTTTTCATTCCTTTTCAATAAACACAACTTTACTTTCAGGTACTATTGAGCTGAAGTTCTTCTCCAGCCAGACGGGGTATATTTTAGTCCCGGATAATTTGCTTATAAATAGTGCCGTAAATTCGCAGATTTCCATATCAATCAATTCTAATTCAGAGAACGTTTATTCTGCAACCCTTAGTGCAGGTTCATATTCTGTAACTGCATTTAAAAGCGGATACTTAAGCTCACAAACAAGTTTTACTATTGGTGAGAATGAAATCAGGTACGATATTTTCCTCGATCCGCTGACCAGCAATGCAATGCTTGAACCGGCAAGGATTAAATCACTCCTCAACCCTGATGCCGCGCTGCTTGTGGGTTATGTTGTTGATGATGTGACTGGATTGCCATTAAACAATGTTGAGCTGAAAGACGGCAATTCTAAAATAATCGCCAAGACTGATGCTGAGGGATACTTCCAGGTAAATCTGCCGGCAGTGTGTGAACAAAGAACAACAATAGATCTGAAATTTGAAATGGTGCTGTACAACATCGAGCAATACAACAGTTTTGAGATCACTCCGAATACAGATTTCATTTTTACTGTAAGAATGAAAAAAGGCAGTTCGAACACTTCATCAAAATATATTCCAATTTCTGAAAGATGTGCAGATTGTACATCTCCTACAATAGCAATGTTTCCTGATCTGGCAGTAACGGGCTTTGTTTTACCGTTAAACATCAGGGTAGGGAAAAACTGCACAGGTACAAACTGCACATATGCGCAGGTGTATTCACTGCAAACATACTGCAAGTATGTTCTGCCCGCGGAAATTTTTGCGTGCTGGGGTAATCTAGCAGGGGGGATGAATTCGCTTCAGGCATGCGCTGTTGCAGTAAGAAGCTACGGCATGTATTATGTTTACAATCCGATCAATCCTTCACTTTACGATATTTGCGATAATACTTATTGCCAGTACATGGGAAGCGTGCTTTCAACAAATACAAATAACGCGGTTGATAATACTTTTGGGTATATACTTACAAATTCATCGGGAGTAGTTCGCTCGGAATATTCCGCTGAGAATAATAATAAGGGGTGCGGTAACGGATACTCGGGAACAGGCTCTACATGGCCATGTATTTATGACCCTGTCTGTGCCAATGGAACGCCAAATGGTCACGGCAGGGGCTTGTGTCAGTGGGGGACAGTCCGCTGGGCGACAGGCAGG
>JAUQWT010000036.1 GCA_030835005.1 Ignavibacteria bacterium
CTGGCAAACTTGTAAGTTCAGGAGTATATTTCTATAGGATAACTGCCGGCAGCTTTACTGATGTTAAGAAAATGATCATGTTAAAATAGAGTCTCTTACCAACATCTGATCGAATGAAGGTTAGTTAATTGAAGACATTTCCGAACAGGTGTAACCCCCGCGAAAGCGGGGGTTTTTTATTTTACCAATATATTTATACCGCAAATGGGTTAGATTAGCTGTAAGTGTATATATTGTTGTTATTAGCAATTAAATAGCGACTAAGATCATATATTTCATAGCATTTAGCTAATGCAAATCATAGGTTTGAGCACATGATTTAATTAGATTTGTAACGGATATTAGAGGTATATTTAATAAAAATATCTCTAAATTTATTTGAAAGGTTTAACATTATGAAATCAATAATTCTCAGCAAAAAATTCTTGGCAGCCTTAATTGTTATCTTCTTTGCATCATCAATTTTACTTTTTGGTGATGAGAACGGCAGAACGGGCAGAACATTAAAAACCAGTACTTCAGGATGTTCCTGTCACGGTTCAATAAACACAGGTGTAACCGTTACTATCACCGGACCCGATACTGTAAATACCGGTCAAACACAGCAGTATACTTTAACAGTCACACATGCCGGAAAATTAGGAATGGGACTTGATATTGCAACAAGATTGGGCGCCTTAGGGGTAGTTTCAAACACAACACACTTATCAAATGGCGAATTGACTCATAATGCAAATATCCCAATGACAAACGGAACTGCGTCGATCAATTTTAATTACACAGCACCGGGGACGGGCGGCATTGATACATTATGGGCTGTGGGAATAGGAACAAATAACCAGAGCAACTCCAGCGGAGACTCTTGGAATCATGCCGTAAGCAAAAGAGTATTTATAAGAAGCACAGTAGGTATCGAACCGAATATATCACCCGCAGATTTTAAAATAAGTGAAAATTATCCCAATCCTTTTAATCCTTCAACAAAAATAGACGTAGATCTTTCAAAGCCCGCAAATGTGAGCATCAAGATATATGATCTGAACGGTAAAGAGATATATAATATGATCAACAGTAAACTCTCAGCTGGGAATCACACATTTGAATGGAATGCCATAACTAACTCCGGCACATCTGTTAACAGCAGTGTTTACTTTATGAAGATAAATGTTGGCGGACTTGTTGAAACCAGAAAAATGATCCTGATAAAATAGTGGGATGATCTTGCCTGCCCTCCTCAGAAAAGGAAACCGGCAAAAGAACATTTAGACTAATTCGCTTTTGTTCACTTAGTTGTTTTCAGCCCCCCAGAAATTCGGGGGGTTTGATATTTATGTATATGAATTTGTCATTCTGTCAGAAACAATAATAGCCTGTTCGGAAAACAAACAGGCTATTATCAAATATAGGATAATCTGAGATTTTCAAAAGATTCTTAATGCAGAGGCAACATAATAACAAATGTTGTTCCTTTGCCGACTTGGGATTTGACCTTTATCTCTCCTCTATGTTCCTTTATTATTCGTTTAACAATGGACAATCCAAGTCCGGTACCTTTTCCATATCCTTTGGATGTAAAAAAAGGCTGATAGATCTTCTCAAGAATCTCTTTAGGAATACCCGGCCCGTTATCTGTTACTTCTATCATGATCTTAGAATCGTATCCCTGAGTTCTCAGAATAATCTCACCTTTGCCCGTGAAAGCCTGAATTGAATTTATAACGAGATTACTCAATGCATCTTCAATTTGAGCTTTGTCAACCATCATTTCAGGCAATCCTTTATCAAGCTCTTTCTTGATAGTAACACTTTTATTTCCGATTGCAAATTTAGAGTTCGCAACGATACCCTCTATAATATCATTGATACTGTTCCTGGTTCTTTCGACTGTAATTGGACGGGAGAAATTCAACAATCCACGCAGAGATTTAGTGATCCTTGTTGCCTCATCAACTATTGTTTTCAGCTCATCAAACTCAGGTGAATTTTCTTTTCTATTTAGCAGTAAATAATCGGCATTACCTGAAATTATATTAAGCGGATTGGAAAGACTGTGGGCAATGCTGGAAACAACTTCACCTATAAGCGCCAGGTTCTCCCTTTCTCTGAGCTCTTTCTGGAGTTTTTTCACGTTTGTTATGTCTCTTAAGATCCCTACACTTCCTATACTCTCTTTGTCATTGAAAATCGCAAATCTCGAAATGCTCACACTTATTATTTTCCCCGACTTGGTAATTCTTTCGCTTTCATAATTTGCGAGAAAGCCATTTCTTTGGACTTCATCAATCAGGAATTTTCTCTCCCCTTTTTTCCGCAAATAGTCGGGAATTAGAAAATCAAAGTCCTTTCCCATAACTTCGTCTTTTTTGTACCCAAAAATATCTTCAGCCCCTTTGTTCCAGAGGAAGATCTTAAATTCAGGGTCAAGCCCAACTATAGCATCAATTGAGTACAGGATAATATCTGAAAAGAATTTCTCATGAGCACTTTTCCCGTCTTTCATGAGCTGGATAATTGAGCCAAGGCACGCATCAACATCTGCAAGAACTCCTTCGATCTCAACAGCATTTAACTTTCCGCTTCTGCTGATCTTCTCACGCAATTCTTCCTTTTGCCTGGTAAGCTCAGATATTACCATTTGTTCCAAAAAACCTCCCGAATTATACTTTGATTACTGCTAATATAGGCAACTCAGAGTGTTTAGATAATGATACTGCTCATATTAACTGATGATTCTTATCATTGAAATAGATTAAAGACGTTCATAATTTAATGATAATTTATGAGAAATGAGTTCTTATAATAATTACATTTAGTTTCTTGTTTCTTCAAATCAAAATGTAATAAAAAGATAACATAAATACTTAATCGAAAGATACATCGGGAATCTCAATGAATCTGCAGTCCTGAAGTTCAATTATTGAAACTGATTTATATCATAAATTTAGTTGCTTTTTATCACTATTTTTGTTGAATATGACATCGTTAAAAAATAAGATAGTACTTATCACAGGGGCGTCAAGCGGTATCGGTTTGTCATCTGCCCACGCATTTGCGAAAAAAGGAGCCAAACTCATACTTGCTGCCAGAAGGATTGACAGGCTGAATGCACTGGCTTTGAATCTGAAAAAAGACTACAGATCAGAAACCCTGGTCCTGAAACTCGACGTTACAATTGAATCAAAAGTAAGCAATGCCATTGAGAAGCTTCCTGCTAAATGGAAAAGCATTGATATTCTTTTGAACAACGCGGGATTGAGCAGAGGCCTGGATAAGCTTCACGAAGGAAGTATTAAGGATTGGGATGAGATGATAAATACCAATGTTAAGGGACTTCTTTATGTTTCGAGGGCAGTGATACCTTTTATGGTTAAGCAGAATTCCGGGCATATCATTAACATTGGTTCAATTGCCGGGCATGAAGTATATCCCAAAGGAAACGTTTATTGCGCTACAAAGCATGCAGTTGATGCAATCACAAAAGGCATGAGAATGGACCTGTTTGATACTGATATCAGGGTTACTACTATCGATCCGGGAATGGCGGAAACCGAATTCAGTACAGTTCGTTTCAGAGGAAATGTTAATAAAGCTAAAGCTGTTTATACAGGTATCAAGCCGTTATTGCCTGAAGATGTTGCAGATGCTGTTATTTATGCAGCAACAAGGCCTCAAAATGTAGTTGTTGCTGAAATGATCCTGCTTCCGAACAAACAGGCATCATCAATTGTTGTTCACAGAAACTAAAAAAAATTGTATTGAGCGAAATATTGGAAAAAAATGCACCGGTTGAACTGAATATTGAAGGAATGGATTGCCCTTCCTGCGCTATGAAGATCGAGCGAAGGCTTAACAAACTTGATGGCATTGTAAATGCAAAGGTTGACCTGGCAAATGAGATCGCAACATTTGAAATCACAGGCGGAGTGCTGAATATTGACTCAATAAAGAAAGAGATCGATAAACTGGGTTACAAAGCTGTAGAGCCTGATATTGATATTGAAGGAACTGAGGAAGAAAAACTTGCTGAGAGTGAAAAGCAAAAAGCAAGATCCATTTTCAGATTGAAGATCATAACAAGTATAACTCTTTCTGTGATAATAGTAATTTTGGGAATGAAGGAGCATCTTGGATTCCTTAGCGGATTATCACAATCAACAGCTAACTGGATCTCTTTCCCGCTATCGGCAATTGTTGTTTTTTGGTGTGGTATGAAATTTATGCGCGGATTCATAGCAGATATCAGGGCAATGTCTGCCGGAATGGATTCTCTAATTGCAATCGGAACGCTATCGGCATTTTTCTACAGCGTTTTAGTAATGATCTACCCCGAGGTATCAGGCGAGCATGAGCATACAGTTTATTTCGAGAGCGCGGCAATGATAATATCTTTCATTCTGCTTGGCAACTATCTTGAATTCAACCTGAAGAATAAAACTCATTATGCTATCCGTTCGTTAATGGATCTCCAGGTGAAAAATGCCCTTGTAATCAGAAATGGAATGGAGTTTGAGTTACCTGTTAAGAAAGTGAGGGTTGGCGATATTGTTCTTGTTAAACCCGGAGAGCATATCCCGGTTGATGGTATTGTGATAGAAGGTTCTTCAAGTGTTGACGAAGCAATGATGACGGGCGAATCTCTGCCTTCTGATAAAGTGCCCGGTACGCTGGCCATAGGAGGAACGATTAATGTAAACGGCTATCTTAAGATCAGAACAGAGAAAACAGTTAATGATTCATTTCTGACAAAGATCATTAATATGGTAAAAGATGCTCAAAGTTCAAAACCCCGCATTCAGAGAATTGCTGACAGGGTTTCCGCAGTATTTGTACCGATTGTAATTCTTATTGCAATTGGTACTTTCCTGATTTGGGATTTTTACATAGGACAGACTTTAAGCTACTCTTTATTGAAAGCAGTTGCTGTGCTCATTATAGCATGCCCTTGCGCTTTAGGGCTTGCTACACCCATTGCCATTGTATTGGGAGTTGGCAAAGCAGCCGAAAACAAAATTCTGTTCAACAATGCAGAGGCTATTGAAAACGTAAGCAAAATTGATACAATTGTATTCGATAAGACAGGTACTTTGACCTATGCTAAGTTTGAAGTACAGGATGTCATTACCCACAACAATAATTATAGTAAAGAAGAAATATTGAAGTTGACTGCATCGATAGAAAATTTCTCAGAGCATCCTATTGCCAGGGCGATAGTTGAGAACTACCGGTCAGGTTCAATTGGCACTGAAAAGATGTATGAAGTAAATGAGTTCAGGAATACTTCCGGCATAGGGGTAGAAGCAGTGATGAATGGCAGTAATTATAAGATAGGCGGGACAAACCTCATTAACAAAGATAATCTGCATGGCAGCGGAAATGGAAAAGGATTCAAAAACATCTATCTTTTTGAAAATGACGCACTGATCGGCGAATTAAAGCTTGCTGATAGAGTTAAAGATAACGCAAAGGTAATATTAAACAGGCTGAAATCTGATGGTTACAGGCTTTCACTAATATCCGGTGATAATAGTGAAGCAACCGAGAAAATTGCAGGTGAGTTGGGAATCGAAGATTTTAGAGCAGAAGTCCTGCCCGATGAGAAACTTGAGATTATTTCAGAGATCCAGCGCTCCGGGAGGAAACCGGCAATGATTGGTGACGGGATAAACGATGCTCCCGCTCTTTCAAAATCTAACCTTGGAATAGCTATTGGGACTGGACAGGATATAGCGATTCAATCGGCAGATGTTATTTTAGTAAAAGGTGATCTGGAAAATATTCTTGCCTTGTTCAAGATCTCGAACAAAACAATAAGAATCATCAAGCAAAACATTTTTTGGGCATTCTTTTACAATGCGGCGGCAATTCCCGTAGCTGCCGGAATTTTGGTCCCGATTGGCATATCCGTATCTCCTGTAATGGCCTCAATGCTTATGGCAATGAGTGATGTGGTTACTGTGCTTATTAATTCTATGCGCATCAAATATATGAAAATACAATAGTTAACAACAATTTACTGTGTATTGATAAATTTTTGGGAACAAACTTTATAGAAACTTGTTTATATTTACGGTGTTTGCTATTTGAAAATTTCAAAAAAGGAGTTGAGCCAAGGCATGAATTTCTGGGCCTGCCAAGCCAAGCATAATTAACAGTAGTTTATTATCTCTATATCAGTAATTTAAAAAGCATCACATTTAATCATAAATTTCTTAAAGGAGAAGAAAAATTGAAAAAATTAGTTGCGTTATTAATAATATTAGCAGCTTGTTTTAGCTTGAACAACAACTCTACATTTTCACAGCCACAATTGAAAGTTCATGTAACCGGTGGTTATGACTTACCGCTTCCTGATCTTAAAGGTACCTACCCAACTGACACAAATTCTATGTTTCAGAAAAGCGGATTTAATGTTGGCGCAGATGTAAAATACTATCTTGGCAAGAAAAGAAACGTTGGTATTACTTTAGGTGGTTCATATAACGCTTTTACTTCGGGTGATGTTACAATGACAAACCCCAACGGTGTAGGAGTACAAAAAATGAACATTTTAGCTGTAGCTTTAGGTGTTGAGTATAATTTCATGCCCAAAGGGAAAACACAGCCATTCTTAGGGTTAGAATTTACCGGTAATTTCTTTAGTGGTAAACGTACATTCACACCGACTAGTGGAACAGCATCTGAACAAACAATGAAATCAGCTTCAAGATTCGGTGTTCAGATTGGCGGCGGTGTTGATTTTAAATTAAGCAAAAGCGTAGGTGCTGTTTTAGGAGTGAAATACAACCTTGCCAATTTAATCGGTAAAGATTCAGCAAGCACTACGGTTGCAAATGAATTTACTTTGACAGATAAAGAATATACTGTTGGAGCAACAACCATAAAGTCAAAGAATCTTTCTTACATACAGATCTATGCTGGTGTTTCTTTCTTCTTCAATGAACCAAAGAAGATGGTTAAGAAATAAATAGCTTGATTTTTTTCAAAGGAAGGGGTCTGAAAAGACCCCTTTTTTGTTTATTATTATTTAACGAATTTTGGCTATGATAAAAACGACTGCAATTCTTTTGTTTTTTCTATTTCTTTCTGCTGCATATTCCGGTACAGGTTTGAACTCGAAGCTAAAGACAGCTGTAATAAACACTTATGGCATGCATTGCACCGGCTGTGAAGAAACGATTGAAGCCGAAATCAAAAAGCTTGACGGAGTAAAATTTGTGAAGGCTGACCATGTAAATGAGAAGATTATTGTTAAATACAATAATTCCAAAACCAACCTTCATAGCATAAAAGAGGCAATAGTAACTGCGGGATACCGGCTTAAAGATTAAGTTAAATTAACTAATTTAGATGAAGATAATATCAGTTTTTCTCATAGCAATATTTGCGTTGGTTCTCTCAAACTTACAGGCACAGCCAAAATTCATCATCAACGTTACCGGAGGTTACAGCCTTCCGCTGCCCCAATTAAAAGGTGATATTACCGATTCTGTTGCCCGCGAAAGCGGAAATTCTTACTTCATGAAAACAGGCTTTAATTTGGGTTTAACAGGCAAGTATGCGGTCGATAGAAAAGGCAGAATACGCTTGACGCTAGGTGGAATGTTTAATAAATTCAGCCTTAATGAAAAGTATACGCATACTAATAATGTTGAGGTTCACAACAACATAACCATTGTATCAGCAAACCTGGGAGGCGAGTACAGCTTTACACCAAATGAAAAAACAAGGCCATACTTGGGAATCGAACTGACAGGAAATTTCTTCAGCGGTAAAACAGAAGAAACTGTAACTGCAGCAACAACTCTTGCTGAGCATGACGCTCTTGGTACCACTATATCAACACTTAAATCTGCATCAAGATTCGGACTATCTGCCGGCGGCGGTGTCGAAGTTGATTTCAACAGAACTATCGGAGCGGTATTCGGATTCAAATATCACTTTTCAAACCTGATCGGTAAAGAATATTCGGCCTCCTCTGTAGCGGGAGAGTTTAACCTGAATGATAAGGAAAATGGCACCGTAAAGGCTAAGAATATTTCATTTATTCAGATCTTCCTCGGCGTCACCTTTAGCTTTGCACACAAAAAGAAAATTATTAAAAAATAGCAGTTCAATTGCTGATCACTATTGGCGGATTGTGCAATTCGATCCGCCTTTTTTGTTTAGATCATCTATTAATAATTTCTGAATTTCCAATTGTTTTAAGGGTTTTTATTTGCTAAATTTAGCTCGTCGAAATTAATCAATTTTGCTGACACAAAAACTATGAAAAAAATATTCTTGTTAAGTGCCCTCCTATTGATGCTCATAACTAGTGCAAATTCCCAAACAAAGTTATCCTTGAATGTCTATGGTGGCTACACAATTCCTGTTGCTGACCTGCAGGGTGATTTCCCAGATACTTCAAATACCGGACTTTTGAATTTCAGCAAATCTTCAACTCTTTTGACAAAAAGCGGATTCAATGTTGGGATTGCAGGGAAGTATGTAATTGACACTTTGGGAAAAGCCAGATTGGTTGGAGGGTTAAATATCAATTCACTAAAGGGTTCAAAAGAATATTCCAGACCAACCGGGATATTAACATACAAGAACACAGTGACTATTTTTGCGATTTCGGCAGGGTTTGAGTATAATTTCTTTCCAAAGAAGAAATTCAATCCATATGCAGGCCTGGAGCTTGCTGTAAATTTCTACAGCGGAAAGATCACAGCTTCCGGAGAGTCCAACCAGACAATACAGCGCAAAAGCGAATCCAGATTTGGAATTGTTGCCAGCGGCGGACTGGTGATATCAATGAGCCAAAAAATCGGAATTGTAGTTGGAGTAAAGTACGCTTTGACTAATCTCATTGGTAAAAAATCAGAAATAGTTACTACTACAGGATCATCAGTTTCAGAAATTGAAGATCCCGGAGGCAGTTCATTTAATGAACTTCCGCTTAATGATGAAACAAACTCAACTGTAAAGGGAAAGTCACTGAATTATGTCCAAATATTTGCAGGGTTATCGTTTAATCTAGGTAACGCAATAAAGTAGAACCTGTAATTGTGTACGGTCAAATGGCTTAAGTCAAAGACTTAAGCCATTTTCTTTTGTAAAGCCCCATTACTGACATTTTTTTACGTATTATTTTAAGTATAATAATGTTAAAATTGTAAATATTTGTATCAAAAGGAACCGAAAACATTAATATCAGTTTAATGAAATATAAAATAATTATAATTAGTGCGATTTTGTTTATAAACGCCATAATATACTCTCAACCAACTGCAACTGTCCAATTTATCGGAGGATATTCTGTACCTCTCGGTTACTACAGCGGGAAATTCGGCGATACTCGGGCTACTTTTACCGGAAATGGAAATCCCGATTCAAGCACGTATTTTATGCGTCCCGGATTCAATTACGGCATTTTTGTGAAAGTACCCGTTAGCAAGAAAAGCCCGATCAGCATAAAAGGCGGTCTTGCATTCAATGTATTCGGCCAGTCAAAAGAATATACAGAAGGTTCCGGCAGCGTTACTGTCGATCTCAAACAAAGTATATTTGGTGTAACTATGGGAGGAGAATATGAATTTGGAGATAGAAAAAGCAAAGTTAAGCCATTTGTTGGAGCTGAGCTTTCAGGAAATTTCTTTGCCGGAAAATATACTGAAGATTATATTGATTCCACCGAGACTTTTGATCTTAATGCAGCATTCAGGTTGGGTGTCAATTTAGTTGCTGGTGTTGATGTTACTCTGCATAATAATATTGGCGTGCTGGTAGCGGCCAAATATGTTATCGCAAATCTCATAGGAAAAAGTTACCAGGCAGATACAAGAACAAAGTACAATCTGAATGATGGCAGTTATTCAATTGGCGGCATTAACTACCCTTCAAGAAACATATCATTTCTACAA
>JAUQWT010000037.1 GCA_030835005.1 Ignavibacteria bacterium
TGCATTTGAAGGGACAGCAAAAATAGCTATTAAAACTGGAGCATCTGTTTTGTTTGCCGTTCCGGTGAGAAACAAAAAGGGAAATTATGATATAACAATACGGAACATCGATACTTCAGGGTACAGGGAAGCAAGCGAAGAAAACGTAAAAGCATTAACGCAGCTGCATATTGATCTATTGGTCGAACAGATAAGAGCATATCCCGATCATTGGCTTTGGTTTCACAGGAGATTTAAGAATGTGTGAAGGGCGCCACGGATAACATGAACAAAAAGAAAATATTAATAATACAAACGGCTTTTTTGGGGGATGTGATACTTGCCCTGCCAATGGTACAGACATTGAAGAAACTTTTGCCTGATGCGATGATAGATTTCTTGTGCATTCCGGGAACTGAAGGAGTACTTGCGAATCATCCGGATATAAATAAGGTGATCCCTTACGACAAAAAAGGCGGTGATAAGCTGGATAAGTTCATTGAAGTTCTTTCTGAGATAAGAGAGGAAGAGTATGATATAGTTATCTGCCCGCACCGCTATACACGTAGTGCACTATTGACGTATTATTCCGAATCCAAAGTGAGGATAGGGTTTGCCGAGAACTCACTTGCGTTTTTGCTCACCAATAAGATCAAATACATAAAAGACAAACACGAGATATACAGAAATCTCGAGCTTGTAAAAGCTATCCCCGGGCTTGAGTATGATGAGAGCAAAGTGACATTAAAGCCATGCCTTTATCCATCAGATGAAGATGTAAAAACGGTTAACCGTTTAGTCAATAAATCTAACCTTATCACATTTGCACCGTGCTCTAAATGGTTTACAAAGCAATTAACGATGGATAGATCTGCGGAAATTGCACGAAAGCTTATGTTTGACGGTTATAATGTAGTGCTTATAGGCGGTGCTGAAGATATGAATTACTGTACAGAGCTTGAAGGCAGAATAAAAGATGACTCCCTGAATAATCTATGCGGGAAAACGACTCCGTTACAATCATACCTTGTGATAGCGCGTTCCAAAGCGATCATTACAGTTGATTCGGCCGCACAGCATCTTGGAGCCGCAAGTGATACACCGATAATACTTATTTACGGCTCGACAAATATGTCGTTTGGATTTTACCCGCTAACATCAAGGTATGCTATTATTGAAAATGACAAAATTGAGTGCAGGCCGTGTACAGACCATGGAAGGGATAAATGTCCGCTGGAGCATTTTAGATGTATTGAGGATCTTAGCGCTAATGAAATATCGAAGTCAGTTCAGGATTTAGTGAAGATCAAGACAGGATAAGAAGCAAAGGCAAAAAGACAAAACGACACTAAGACTCTAAGTCTTAAAGATAAGCAGAAGCAAGAACTAAGTAAGAAGCAGTAGCAGAAGCTGAAGAGGAGTTAGAAACAAAGTCAAAAGCATTTTAACAACAGAGAAACAGAGTTCGGGGCAGGATAAGAAACATAAGCAGAGTCTATGATCTTTTAATGTTTAATTCCGGTTTAAGGTAGCGGGCGGTTTCTGAGGATTTGATGAAATTCATTACAATATCTTCAGGAGTGCCGGCTGCGAGTATCTTACCGCCTGCATCACCGCCTTCAGGGCCAAGATCAATGATCCAGTCCGCAGTCTTTATGACATCCAGATTATGCTCAATTACAATTACTGTGTTGCCCTTATCGGCAAGCTGGTTTAGTACTTTAAGCAGCATTCTGATATCTTCGAAATGCAGGCCGGTAGTGGGTTCATCAAGTATATAGATTGTTTTACCTGTTTGGATCTTGGAGAGTTCCGTTGAAAGCTTTACTCTTTGCGCCTCGCCGCCTGAAAGAGTTACGGCAGATTGCCCCAGTCTGATATAACCCAAGCCAACTTCATAAAGTGTTTCAAGTTTTCTTTTGAGAGAAGGAATTGCCGTAAAAAATGTAACTGCTTCTTCAACGGTCATTTCCAGTACATCGGAAATATTTTTCCCTTTGTAGCGGACCTCAAGAGTTTCGCGGTTATACCTCTTGCCGCGGCATACATCGCATGTTACATAAACATCAGGGAGGAAATTCATTTCGATCTTTTTAAGACCGCCGCCTTCGCACGCTTCACACCTGCCGCCTTTTACATTGAAGCTGAATCTGCCGACTTTATATCCACGGATCTTTGCTTCTGGAAGCGTTGCAAACAGATCACGAATGAAAGTAAACAACCCGGTATATGTTGCAGGATTACTCCGAGGAGTTCTGCCAATTGGCGACTGGTCAACCTCAATAACCTTGTTTACGTTTTTTAAACCTTCAATAGTCTCATACGGAAGCGGTGGCTCAGGCGATTTGAAAAATTTTCTTGAAAGCACGCGGTATAATGTTTCGTTAACGAGAGAAGATTTTCCCGAGCCGCTTACTCCCGTAACGCAGATAAACCTTCCAAGAGGAATCTCAAGATCGACTTTTTTAAGGTTATTTCCCGATGCTCCCCTGAGCACCAGTTTTTGACCGTTGCCGATCCTTCTCTTCTTTGGCAGCTCAATAGATTTTTTACCTGATATATACAGAGCTGTGAGAGAATCTCCATTAAGGCTGTTCGGTTTACCGATTCCTACTATTTTACCGCCATGCTCACCGGCGCCCGGACCAAGATCAACAATGAAATCAGCTTCCTGCATCATCTGTTTATCGTGTTCTACAACAATTACAGTGTTTCCAATATCACGCAGATGTTTTAATGATCTAATCAAAAGTTCATTATCACGCTGATGAAGACCGATACTCGGTTCATCAAGTATATACAGAACGCCCTGAAGCTGCGAGCCTATTTGTGTAGCAAGCTTGATTCGCTGCCCTTCACCGCCGGAAAGTGTGCGTGCGTTCCTGTCAAGAGTCAGATAATCAAGCCCCACATTCAGCATGAACTCAAGACGCATTCTAATTTCTTTAAGAATCTGCCTTGAAATGAATTCCTGTCGTTCGTTAAGTTTGAGTTCATCAAAGATCCCTCTGGCTTTTTTTATTGAAAGCCTTGAAATTTCGAAGATGTTCAGCAGACCTTTAGATGAATCAACTTTTACCGAAAGGCTTGATTCTTTCAGCTTGCCGCCGCCGCAAGTATCACAGCGATTGCTTGTCATAAAGCTTTCTGCCCAATTAGAAATGTATTCTGAGGTCTGGTTTCGGTAATAATCAAGGATTATTTTTTTTATTCCCGCAAAACGGTGAGAGTATTCGCGCTCAATACCGCGTGAATCAACATATTTATATTCACGTTTTTTATCCTCTCCGTTCATAACGATGTTCATTTGCTCTTTGGAGAATTTCTTCAGAGGCGTATCGAAGTTAAGTCCCCATGATTCAATTAACTGCTTAAGTACCGAAAAAGTCCAGTTACTTCGGGGTTTTCCAAGCGGCGCTATTCCGCCTTCGCTAATGGATTGATCATAATCTGTAATAATGAGCCTTTCATCAAGCTCTTTTCGAGCTCCCAGGCCAAGGCAATCAGGACACCAGCCATAGGGAGAGTTGAATGAGAAAGAGTTCGGCGCGGGCTCATCAAAACCTATTCCGCAGGTTGAGCATGCAAGCTTTTCGCTGAAAAGCCTGTCGCCAGAGCCGCCGCTGTCAGATTCGGTAACAATCACTATGCCTCCTCCAAAACGCAGGGCAGTTTCAATTGATTCAGTCAGGCGGAGTGATGTTGCTTTTGTTACCATTATTCTATCAACAACAATTTCGATATCGTGAATCTTATAGCGGTCAAGCTTCATCTTCGGGACGATATCCCTTATCTGCTTATCAATCCGCACTTTAGTGAAGCCGTCTTTTTCGATCTGTTCAAACAGCTCGCGGTAATGTCCTTTGCGTCCTTTTACAACGGGAGCGAGGATATTAATCCGTCTGCTATCAAGATTTTCGCGGATATGTTCTATGATCTGCCCGATAGTCTGCCTCTGTACGGCCCTACCGCAGTTTGTGCAGTACTGAATACCGCATTTTGCGAACAGGAGACGGAGGAAATCATAAATTTCGGTAACAGTGCCGACAGTTGAACGCGGATTATGCGAAATTGTTTTCTGTTCAATGGATATTGATGGGGAAAGACCTTCTATTTTGTCAACATCGGGCCGCTCGATTCCGCCAATGAATTGGCGCGCATATGCTGATAATGTTTCAACAAAACGGCGCTGGCCCTCGGCGTAGATAGTATCAAATGCAAGAGATGATTTGCCCGAGCCGGAAATGCCTGTGATAACCACAAACTGCCCGCGGGGTATATCAAGATCGATATTTTTAAGATTATGGACGCGTGCGCCCTGTATGGAAATTTTATCTAAAAAGGACAAGTCATCAATTTAATTAAGACAAATAAGTTAACGGAAAATGTTTGAAGAAAAAATGAATGAATTTAGTCAGTGGGCCAGGCAGCGTAAATAGCCGGAATGCAAAGTTGAGTAGGCAGAGTCCGGTTCTGCAATATCTAATTTAAAGAAAAACAGGTGTTTCACCTTGTGTAAATCTTTTTGCCATATAAATTAGTATCAAATTATTTTATTTTTGAAACATATTTTAATAACATAATGGGCCTTATTATGAAAAAGCACTACACAATATTTGCATTTATATTTTTTTTATTTGCATTGAGCGTTTATGCATCACCCAGAATCAGCTTCAGGGATTTGCTGGAACAAACCGAGAATAATCCCAAACTTGTGAACGAAGCAAGAATCTTTGCAATTAAACAAAACCTTCCGATCAATATTATGACTACAAGCAGAGTAATGATAGACGCAAAGATGATAGAAGACGGGAAAGTAGTTTATGCCGTGTTCACAAATTTTGCCGATGTATACAGCGGAGGGTATGCTGTTTACGGAGAAGATATTGCCGGATTGTATAATTATTTTTCAAGCAGAATTGATCTTGGAGGCGGAAGGATAGTTGATAATACGGGAGGCATGTACGATCCCGTAATCAGCCAAAGATCTGTTGGAGAAAGATATTTAATGGTAACCGATTGGACTGCCGACAAAGTATATCTGTTTAATGCTGCAAATGGCGATCTAGTAGATGCTGATTTTATTCCGACCACAGCTCCGCAGCTTCAAAGCCCAAGGCATGCATTGCAGCACTTAAACGGCAAACAGATTATTGTCGCAGACCAGATATCTGATGTGGTTCAGCGCTTTGATACAAGTGGTGTATATCTTGGAATACTTGCTCCGAGTACGGGAGTGAACAATTCAATACTTAACAATGTCCGCGGAATGACTTTCAGGCCCAATACAAATTTGCTTGTAACTTCTGCTGATGCACCTGCCGCTGACAGGATACAGGAGTTTGATTCCGGAGGAGTGTATATTGCGCCCTTCATAACAACAAATATTAACAGCCCGTTCTTTATTTTTATCAGAACAACAGACCTTCTTGTTTCCTGTTCATCAGGTGATGATATTGTCAGGTTTAGCCTTAGCGGTACGTTTCTTTCTGTATTCAATACAGGAACTGATATTTCATTTGCTCAGCAGATGGAGCGTCTGCCCGGCGGAAGAGTTTCTGTAGCAAGTTTCAGTACTCCAAATTCAGGACTTTGCATACTTGATTCAAACGGTGTTTTTGAAAAAAGGCTTACAACAATAACCGGCAACAGGGGCCAGTGGCTGCTTGGCAACGGGCACTATCTTGTAACCAATGCAGCGGGGATACATGAAATTGATTCCGCAACCGGTTCACTGGTCAGAACGGTATTTGCAGGAGCGAATTTCCAATTTATTTCGTTTTACAATCCGGAGTACCTGGTATCAACAGGCAATAACAGCGGCAATGTGCCGGATAGATATGAATTATTTACCAACTATCCAAATCCATTTAATCCTTCGACTGTCATAAAGTATCAAGTACCGAAGGAAGGAATTGTGAGGATATCTGTGTTTGACGCTTCAGGCAAAGAAATAAGCACACTTGTTAATGAAAGCAAAACTGCCGGCACTTATGAAGTAACATTTAACGGAGAAGGGCTTGCAAGCGGACTGTATTTCTGCAGAATGGAAAGCGGGAGCTTTAGCCAAACTATGAAAATGGCGATGATCAAGTAAAAGAGCATCCCACAAAGGCGGGACTGCGAAGAGCGGAACGGATTTCTTGAACGTGAAACGTGAAATATCAAACAAAGGAGTTAGCAAAAGTCCCCTCCGTTGGAGGGGACTAAAGTCAGTTACTTAACAAGTATCATTTTTTTGACTTCTGTGTATGTGCCGGCGGTTATCCGGTAAATATAAGTACCGCTTGCAATACTCGTGCCATCAAACCCGACCGTATATATTCCAGCGTCTGTTTCCCGGTTAATAAGCGTGCTTACAAGCTCTCCCAATAAATTATAGACACTTATATTTACAAATGTTCTTTCGGGAAGCTGAATATCTATGTTACATTTGGGATTGGAAGGATTTGGATAACTCTGACCAAGAGAAAATGTCTGAGGTTTTGAGATCAGTACATGAAGCGGAAGCTCAAAATACTCAAAGTTTCCATTGTAATCAATTTGCTTAAGCCTGTAAAAATATTTATCCGGCATTAATTTTTTATCTGTATAAGTATAATCTACAGGCTGATTTACCGTACCGTTGCCCTGGATAAATGTGATCTTATTCCACGAACCCGATTCATTTTTTCTTTGGATTTCAAAACCGGAGTTATTAATCTCAGTTTCGGTCTTCCATGCCAGGATTACATTGTTCTTCTGTGAAAGAGCAGTGAATGATGAAAGTGTTACAGGCAGCGCTCCTGTGCAGATAGTACCTCCGCCGGAATAAGCTCCGTTGATCGTAATAATATCGGCGCATATATCAGCACCTGAGAGTATATCAATCAGGCTGCCACTCTCAAACGTAACATTACTGGTTACCTGGCTTATCAATACCACAGGAGTTAAAAACAGAACACCAACTATGATTAAAATATTCTTTTTCATTTTTCAGCGGATCTTACTTCTTTAAAAGTACTTTCTTTTAATACTTTTAGTTCAAGCATTGTAATTCTTTCTTCGATGTTTTTCAGTCTTTCGACTTCTTCGGCCAGATTAGAGTTTTCTTCCTTTAGTTTATCGTTTTCAGATTTAAGCTCCTGAATTGATTTTACTATTGGAGCCAGTAAGTCGTTATATCTTAATTCATAGTTGCCATTATCATCAATTGTGATCATACCCGGATTTTGTGCATCTGAGTTATTCAGCGTTTCTTCAAGTTCCTGGGCAATAAATCCATATTCTGTTTTTTGTTTATCGTCATTAATGCGGGTATATGAAACAGGCCGGAGTTTTGTAATAAAATCCAATCCTAAATTTGAATTGGCTATGTTTGATTTCCATCGTCTATCACTGGTAATTGTCCATGCAACCTGCACCCCTGCATACGTAACTGCTGTATTACCAATTCTCACCTGATTGCTTGTAGTTCCAGAAGGAACATCAGCATTATAACCTAGAATTAAATTATTTGAACCTGTAGTTATGCCATCACCTGCATTATACCCCAAAGCTGTATTGTTGTTTCCGGTCGTGTTAGTAAGAGAGTAGTTGCCAAATGCTGAGTTATTGTTTCCGGTTGAGTTAAATAGCGAATAATACCCGAATGAAGAATTAGAGTTACCTGAAAGATTGCTGTAAAGTGCAGAATACCCAAATGCCGAATTATAACTTCCTGATGTATTGTTATAGAGTGTATGATACCCGAATGCAGAATTGTTTACACCGTTTGTATTGTCATTAAGTGAATTGCTGCCAAATGCAGAATTTGAAGAGCCCGTAGTGTTTGATGACAGGGTTTGAAATCCAAACGCTGAATTCAGACTTCCGGTTGTGTTATATCGCAAAGAATTAATTCCAAAACCGGAATTGTAATTGCCCGTAGTCAAAGAGTTCATTGTGCTGACCCCCATTGCCGTATTGTAACTTGCACCAGACATCGTAAAATTCCCTGAATATAAACCGACAAATGTATTATTTCCATTTGAATTAGGAGTGAAATAATTGTGAATGAATCTTTCACCTCCTTTTGTTATTACTCCAATAGTGGAAGTTGAGCTTAACACATTTCCGAGCTCCAGTGTCTTTGCGATAGTTACAGTTCCCGTTAACTGGCTGAGAGTAAAAAATTCGGTTGAGTTATCCTTTATCTTAAACAGCCCGCTGGAGCCAAGAGTATTCGTTATGTTTTGGGAAAAGAGCACTCCCTGGAGCAGTAACATGATTAAGAATATTTTTTTTGTTTTCATTTCTTTTCTTTTTTTGAATTACAAAGCTTTGAGCACAAAGAACAGGATCATCAGAATAATTCCAATTGCAACTACTCCGAACACCAGGAAGAAAATAACTGAAAATACAATGCGTCCTTTAAAACGTGTTAATATGTTTCCGAAAAATCCTGAAGCAGTTGTGCTCTCAGGGTTGTTTAAGCCGTCGCTTACGGCTTCTTTAAATGATCTGGTTAAGTCGTCCATTGTTTTTCTATTTTTGATTACCTCATCCCAACCCCCCTCCTTAAGGAGAGGGGAGAGATGAATTAAATTTCGTTAATTATTTTATTAGTAACATCTTTTTTACATCCGTGAAACCGTTTGATTCAAGCCGGTAAAAATATGCACCGCTTGAGAGGTTTGAAGCGCTGTAATTGATCTCATGCAGCCCTGCTTCCAAATTACTGTTTACAATTTCACTCACAAGTTTTCCGGCTATATCATATATTTTAAGTGAAACGTATCCGCTGACAGGCAGCGCAAAGCGGATAGTTGTAGAAGGATTGAAGGGATTCGGGTAATTTTGAGATAGTGAATACCCGGATGGTATCTGGCTGTTGCCGGTAATACCGGTAGTTGACTGCATATCTTTTGCTAAGTATCCATTATATCCTCCTGCGGAAGACCAAACGGCCAATCCATCATCACCGCCGCCAAGCATGTATCCTGCCCTAGGCTTTGCGAATGCCGTATCAACAGTTAAGCTTGAAAACAGGATTTTAGCAGACCATGTTGAGCCATTAAAATATTTGTAAAACCCAGCCGGAACAGAAGGATTATCCTGTGAATAACAGAGCTTGAATTGATTATTTGCTTTTCTGACCGCTATGAGATCGCATGTTCTTGCTCTATCGCTTGAATAATCAATTGTGTCTCTGGTCCAGCTGCCTGCTGTACTGCCGCCGGTAGTTGTTCTTAAGGCGAAAATATCCCAGTCAGATGAATTATACTGTCTGACATAAGTTATCATACCGTTGCGGTTGCTTGTGCCGCCATTAAATGCAATTTTTACCTGTTTGTTTATATTTGGTTCTGTAATGGATAAACTTCCGCCAAAAGAATTGTATCCGTTCAGATAAGAAACGTAGATATTATTATATGCAGTCCCATAATTTCCATATACTGCCATAACTCTTCCCTGGCCGGTGCCGCCGTCATCTTTATAAAACGCTATATCTCCATAGAGGTAAGTATTTGCATTTGTGAGGTTGTTGGCGTACCAGTAAAAACCATCCGAACCGCTTGGCTGATTGTAATTGAATGACAGAGAACCGGCAAATGGAGAAGTAATGAGCACATACTTCTGTTTTACAAAATGATTAGAACCTGCAGTCGAATCCAGCGAACAGAGTATCATTACATATGCATTTGAAGTATAGTTTGCATTATCGCTGGTTATTCGGGGATTGTAATGCTCGGTTGCGCTTGAGCCGCCGGGGAAAGATAATATACTTACCCACGAGCCCACATTAGTAGTAGTGTTAAATCTTATGAACTCACACCTCCTGTTATCTGATGAAATGTCTCTTAGTCCCGCAACACAGAATAACCAAACATCAGTGCCGTCATACACAAGCTCAAGATCAAGCTCATCCCTGTTGTAATCATAATTAGAAGGCAGCGAGGAACCTCCATAGTATACCCAACTGGCGCCGTTATTTGTTGAAGTATAGAATTTCAGCGTATCTGCCCCATTTCCGTTATAACGGGTGGTAACATACCAAAGTCTTCCTGCCGTTGGCGCTCCTGCAGGGACAGTTGCAATTGCTGCGGACATGATGCTCAGATTATGGATCTGCGACTGCTGGTAATCGGGTTGATCAACCGGAATATTAAGTCCCGTTATTATTGTTGCTCCGGGTTCCATTTGAGATTCAACGGGCTGGATTCCGAGCAGCTCATCAATCTGTTTTTGTATTTGTTTTGCTGTTATTGTGTTACCGGATGTTCTTGCTGCTTCCAGCTGTGCCTCAAGCAGGATAAGCTGCGGATCCTTTTGTTTAACAGGCGGCATAGTATTTGTTAACACCGGCTGATTGATATTGCCATTTGAATTTGAATAAAGCACCTCAAAGGGAGGAGGGGCTGTTTTGTTTTGCGAAAAGACAGAGTGATGACTTATTCCTGTTATCAAGAACAGGAACACGGCTGTGCAAATGCAGATTGTTTTGTTTTTCATTGTTTTAATTGTCTGATTTATATGATTGTTTGTTAACTTTCTTTGGTTTTTTTAGAGACTGTATTACTCCATGGCCCCACGGTTCCGGGAAAAACGGCAGCTACCCGAAAACAGTATTCTGTTGAAGGTTTCAGTCCTGTTATGCAGTATAATGGATCCTTTATAATATCAACCTGCTGCCATTTATCTGAATTTTTAGAAGAGATCTCAATTACATATTTGCTGGCGCTGTTTACAGAATCCCATTGAAGAAAAATTTCACCGGGCAGACTGCCTATTGTGGCATATACAGGTCCCGGCCGTTCACATAACTCATGACTATTTCTATCGCATGAATCAGGTGCTGTATTTTTTATAAAATTGTTTTTCATTTTAATTGGCATTGAGAATAATTATTTTCGATACAAAGATAGTTCTGTAAGTAGCGGTCGTTCAAAGAAACTTATTTTGTAAAATTGACCTTTGAAAACGCTTCAAAAAATTCTAAATCGTAAAAACGGAAGATTTTCGGGGTGATTTTAGAGAAGAATTTTTTTGATTGTTATGATTATGACGCTTGGGAATTTTAAACTGATTTGTTTCACATATTGTTGATTATGAGGTTAAGTAAAACTCAAAAACCTTAAAAAATGCTTATTTTTTATGAAAAACCGCAAATCTGAATTCTGTTAAAGTTTTTAAACTATGCAAAAAACCTACCTTGTAGATATACTCTCCAGGCTGTCATCAAAACAAATGAGGGAGCTGAGTGATTTCGTCCGGTCTCCTTTCTTCAATAAAAACGAAAGCGCCGAAAAGCTGTTCGAGTATTTACGAGTTCTCCATCCGGAGTTCAAGACAGAAAAAACAGATAAAGAATTCATTTACCGCAACTTGTTCTCACCGGCTGAGTATAATGACGGCTTCATGAGGATGATCATATTCAGACTTACTGAATTAACTGAACAGTACCTCGCATACAGCGATATGAAACAGAAAGATAATGCAGAAAACAAACACTTGATAAACGCACTGCTTGAACTTGGAATTGATAAGGGAGCCCAAAAAATAATTAACAACACCGAAAAGAATCTTAAAGCAGTCAAAATACACAACGGAGAGTTTTTTGAAGACAAGTATGAACTTGATAAGTTCAGACACATAATTTATTCAAGGTCTTACAGGGCAGTAACAGTAAAAGATAAACCTGATGAAAAACTGCTTGACGAATCAAATAACCTTACCTCGTTTTATATCATAAGTGTCTTAAGAAGGTACAGGTACCTTCTAAATAAGCGGTTCAGCGTAAATTCAGAATTTGAACTTGAATTCCTGCCTTACCTGATTGAGTTTCTGGAGAATGAAGGAAAACATTATCTGAAGATCAGGCTGATCTCGATCCTTTACAAACAGATCCTTGCTTTGCAGGACCCCGAAAAGGAAGAATTGATACTTGAACTGAAGAACGAACTAACCGATGACAGCATTTTGATAGATGATTTTGAAAGGAGAGAGGGGCTCACGGTGGTTGCTAATCTTTCAATAGAAAAAGGATACAGCGGAAAAGAGGAGTTTTACAAACATATTCTTGATGCTGATAAGTACCTGATTTCAAAAAATCTGTATAACAGGGTAAAAGGCGGTTACTTTGAAAGTGAAATGTTCATGAATGTTGTAACAATTGCTTTAAGGCTCAACGAAGTTGAATTTGTGAAACAGTTCATAGAAGGAAATTATAAGAAGCTGGCTCCGGATTCAGCAGAGAACCTTTATAATTATACATACTCAAAGCTTTATTTTAAGCTCAAGGATTTTGAAAAAGCACAGCAATATATTTCAAAGGTCAATTATTCAGATCTGCATATCAAGATAAACGCCAGGATCACTTCGATCATGATAAATTACGAACTTGGTAAAATAGAGGAAGTTTTCACTGAAATTGACAACTTTAAGAAGTATATCCAAAAAGATAAGCTGCTTAGCGGCAGCCACAAAAAGATCACCTCTAATTTCGTTAAGTATGTATTAGCATTAAGTAAAGCCCGTTATACGGCGAGGATCAACCTTGAACAGCTGAGAAAAGATATTGAAAGCAGCGATATGATAAGTAACAGGATCTGGCTTGTTGAAAAAGTAAAAGAGCTGATGCAAAGAAAGGGCCAGAAGTAAAATCCATTTAAACTGCAGGAGACCGCAGCCGGTGCCTGAAGCCGGACGCTGAAGGATCATATATACTTCTTCACTGATCTCCAGATCTCTTTAAGAGGCCTTTTGGGATTCCTCCCAAGAAAGATATTCAGATGATTCTCATAAGGCATGCTGAATTCATTTTCGGTTACACCTAAAAGAGTTACTTCTTCGAAATCTTCAAGATGGTTCTCAATTTTTCCGCCAATAATTATCAGCGAAGTTACAGAGTCCATTTCATGTTTCCATAAAAAATGATTATTGTGTCCGCTAAGGGCTTGAGGCAAGTTTAACCTTCTTCCGTAATAGTTTATGGCGCCGGCTTCACCATAATTCCGTGCGTAGATAGCCGTATGTCTTTTTTCTTCATCACTTAAGGAATTGTACACTCCTGCAACTTTTAGAGTCATTTCTTCCCAACCGAAACGGTCTGCAAAATACTGCGGCAGCCTGCCAATCTCCTGGTTCTCGCCGGTTTCAGGTAAATATCCGATCTTTCTGAGATAAACAGACGTCTCTGCGGGAGAGAGTACTGGAACCACAGCGGGCATCAACACAGCCATGCCGGAGATCAGCAGAACCGCTGCCACAGGTTTCAGGAAGCGGATATTTTTTTTATCAAAAAAATCTGTCAGAAAAACAACACCTGCTGAGATAATCACAGGGTAAACGGGTGCCAGGTAATATGGTTTGGCCCTGTTCAGGGAAAGGAAGGCGAATATAAGTATGTATGTAATTGCGAAAAGGCGGTATTTCTTCAATTTCCCCCAAAATAATAGTGCAATAATTCCCGGAAACCAGATAAAAAAATTCAGCGGACCATCCTGCAGTATCTGCTCTTTGAAGAAATCAATAGGAGTGATAATAGCATTTTTGTATACAGAAGCATTACGGATGAATTCAAGAGTTGCGTATTCATTTTGCATATTCCAAATCAAGTATGGGACAAAAATCAGCGCAGCAATGGCTCCTCCCATCCAGAAAAATTTATTTAGAAGCCATTTCCTTTCTTCAGTGAAGATCATTGCAACAAAAATCCCCGCTCCAAGATAGCCGACACTTATTTTATTCATTAACCCGATCCCGGCAATAACTCCAAAAATAATCCATAACTTTTCATTATTTGTTTTGATAATCATCACAATAATGTAAAACAAGAGTGACCAGACCAGCGGGTCGAACGAATTCATGGAATAAAAGCCGCCAAGTATCCAGTATACAGGAACACAAAAGACTGATATTGCGGCCAAGATCTGTGCAGATTTGTTTCCTCCAAGCGATGCTGTAATGTATCCGGAAAGAAAAATAAGCAAACCACCTGATAATGCGGGCAGAACCCTTAACGAAAAAAGAGAATCCCCGAATACTGATTTCCATAGCGCGAGCACAATAATTGATACCGGCGGATGGTCTACATAACCAAAGGAAATATGATTTGCGCAATCGATGTAATAAAGTTCATCTCTGAACAAAGGATAATTCGAAGCCGTAAAAAGCTGTATGAAAATGAAAACCAAAGAGATCCCGAAAAGGTAAAACGAGCTTTCCGGGAATATTTGTCTGTTACTGCTGTTAACCAATTCTAACTGAATTATAGTTGAAATACAAATATATCATTTGAAAAGCCAGAGATTATTGGTTGTATCTACATCAGGTATATACTGACTGCCAAGCTCTATTGATGCCGGTTTCTTATCGATCTCCATTTCTATCCAGACATTGTCTTCGTCTTCAGATTTCCAAACGGCGGCAGAGCGGTACGCACGCTTTACAGAGCCATCTTTGAATTTGACAGTGAGCGCAACAGGAACCGGAAGCGCCCCTTCTTTTGCGATCTGCATCCTGAGGACATCATCTTTCACGGATACAGAATCAATTGCAAGATCAGGATAGCCCTGATTGAAGAACCACGGCTGGTAGAACCAGGTGTACTCATCATCGGCAGCATCATCGAATGTGAAGAAAAAATCATAAGGCGTTGGATGCTTGCCCTGCCATCTTTTTATGTACTCCTGCATCGCTTTTTTGAACTGAACTTCACCCATGAAGTCCTTAAGTATGTTTAAAGCATTTGCCGGGCGGAAATAAGCGTGGCCGCCATACATATCGCTTCTGATCAAAAATGAGGGGTACATCATCGGCACTTCATCGAACTGTCCAGCGTAATCAAGATAGCGTTTAACATTCCTTGCGCGGAAATCTATGGTCTTATCAAGTTCATACTGGATGTACTCCGAAAGCATTTGTGTAAACCCTTCATCCATCCATGCATACTTGCGCTCGTTAATTCCCGTTGCAAAGGGGAAATAGGAATGAACAGTTTCGTGCACAGTTGTATGCACCATCCAGATCCGTTCTGAATTTGAACCCATGTTAACCATCATGGGTGATTCCATCCCGCCCCTGCCGTTGAAAACAGTCATTTTAGGATACGGGAACTGTATTCCCGGAAGATCTTTCGAAAGCATTTCCACGGTCTTGGAAGTTATCTCGCATACTTCGTAGAAGTCGAGAGAGGACTCCAAGTAAGCAGAATTAACAAATACTTTTTTGCCGGGCGCAATCTCCACAGTTTTGCCGTCCCAAAGGTAGTTGGCAGCTGCACCGAAAGTGAAATCGGGTACACCACTGGCGGTGAAATACCATGAGTTTTCACCTGCCGAATTATTATATACAGGCGTTTCGGAATGCAGATCTTTCGGCGAAATAATGTTGATAACATCAGCGGATAAATTAGCACTGTTGTATTTTTCCAGAACTGCAGGTGCAAGAACTTCTGTTGGATTCTGCAAAATGCCTGTTGCCCAAACACCAAAACTATTTGGTACGGAAATTTTTACATCGTAATTATTGAAATCATTATAGAATTCGGTTTGACCTGTATATTCATTCATATCCCATCCGTCAATATCATCATATACAGCAACCTGCGGGTACCAGTAAGCTATGAAGAACCTTGTTGAATCATACTGGCCCATACGGACAGGTTTGCTTTTTGGAATTTTGAAATCCCAAGTTACATTAATAACTGCCTGCTTTCCAGGAAGTATCTTCAGATCTTTTAAGATAAGATTAGTGCCGTTATCTTCAACGGAATCAATTCCCGAAAGCGAATAAGTCCGCTTGTTAACACTCAGCGAACGGATCTTCATCCCCTCGGTGAAATCTTTTTCTTCAAGCTGAAAGTCTTTCATTGTGCCCGGTTTAAACAGATTCTGGTACAGCCTGAGGACAATTCTATCAAGTGTATCGGGGCTTGTGTTATAGTAAGTGATAGTGCCAGAGCCTATGATCTCTGAGTTAGCCGGATCAAGAGTAACGCTGAGCTTATAATCGGAGTGATTTTGCCAGTATTCCGGACCCGGCTTTCCGTCAAGCGAGCGGGTGCCTTCTTCGTATGCATCCTGGAATTCTAACGGAATGTACAGGCTTTGTGAGAAGCCTGAGGAAATTGAAAGGAATAAAATTACGAGGAATTTAATAGCCTTCAAGCAATTGTAGAATTAATTAGGTAATTATAAATAAAAGCCGTTTGATATAAAAGGGAAAATCGGCTGAATTAACGCTTAAATACTCTCTATTTGCATTCTTTTTAATGGATTTTTGGAAAAATTGGTTTCAAGTTTTCCTGATAGAAAAAGATACAGTAGAAATAGTCCACTCCGTTGGAAGGGATAGAGGTAAAAACAACTCTACCTCCATAGCCGGAGTGTTTAAAAAGTCTTATGTCATAAAACGATAATTTTTTTACTTGTACTTTTTGTCTTGATACAAAAAGTTCCAAAAAAAATCAAGGCTGATGAAAATTACCTAAAATTATTTCGCCTTGCGGGAAAATAACTCGTTCCGACTTTCGTCGGAACTCAGACAGATTTTCCCGTTTTGTTTCTGCTCGATAATTTTTGAACGGTAATTTTCATATGCCGTTTAAAATCAAAAGCGAAATTTGTTTTCTTCAGATGAATATGATAATATAGGAAAGGTTGCTCTACCGTGAATAAAACCCAAAGCCAACGCCAAGAGAAATACTGAAAATGCCGGGCTGGTTATCGTTCATAAATGTTTTGCGGAATTTTATGTTTGGGTGAATTGATATTGCATCGCTGAAACCGGTTGATGCGAAGAGTCCGATTGCCAGTTGAGTGAAAAATCCTTTGCGGGTGAAATCTGTGTAATACCCTGCGCCGGGAGAGATCATGAACAAAGACGGATCTTTGAAATTGCCGTTTAGGGGAAAATCAAAATTGTAAGAGAGATTAATCATGTTAGACCGCTCACGCCTGAACACATAAGTGTAATCAAGCTCAGCCCTGCCGAAAGGAAATCTGCCGGCTGAAAGTTCTTTTGATAAGCCGAAGCCCGTTTTGCCGTCTTCAATAACAATGGTTGGGCTAATAGCAAGAATTGAACCGAGTATCAAAGTGTTTCCTGCATCAGAAGATGAGCTGCTTTTGCGCAGAATACTTTTATCGTGAGAATTATACTGCGAAAATAAGCTTGCTGTTACAAGAAAAGACAGGAAAAGGATACAAATAAACTTAATCATAAAACAAATATAGCGATTTCGAGAATATTTAACTTGACCGTAAGTATATTCATATTGAAGTATGTAATTGCTATTTTTGAAGGAAGCAGTGCAGGATTTGAAGAACAAGAGGCATGCCCCCTTGTTCCTGAAATTTTCTAAAGAATAAAATACGATATTTACAAGTAGTGGCTGATTTTGTAAAGAATATCGACGGGCAGTTTTCATTAAGCGGTAAGCCATTTCGCTTTATTGGCGCGAATGTGTATGAGCTGGCAAATGTTTCAGGCGATATCACAAATAGCATTATAAGTTTAGCGGCAGGGGAGGGATTCAATGCTCTAAGGTTCTGGCTGTTTGAAAATAAAACCGTACAGGAGCAGATTAGAAAGCTGAATGAGATCTGTGATGCTGTTAATCCATATGGAATGAAATTAATTGTTTCGCTTGCAGATAAGTGGGGTTACCTGCAGAACTACAAAATTGATAATCTGTGGTATAGAGGTGCATATAGAGAAGGTTATCTAAGTTATATAAAGGGCGTGACCGGCGGCTGTAAAAACCGTGATGAAATAATGATCTGGGAGCTCATCAATGAACCAATCACTGATTCATTTGAGGTGTTTTATGATTTTGCCGGATACTCAAGTGAAGTTGTCAAGACTGTGAATGAAAATCATCTGATATCAGTTGGCACAGTTGGCGGTATAGGTGATAAAATTGGAGGCTTTTTTTCGGTTTTTAGAAGAAGTAATTTTGAGAGAGTATTCAGCCTGCCCTCGCTGGATGCAATTTCGCTTCATGATTACAGCTATGACTCCGGAGCTTTTGAGAGGCTTGATATATACTGCCGGCTAACCGATAGAAGAAAACTTTCTGCACTGCTGGGCAAAACAGACGATTTGCTGAATTCGGTTCATAACAGGATCGATAATTATTATCTGAGGAAGAACCGGCTTGTATCGATTCCCTTCACGATGCGCCATTTGTGGAATATATACAACAGGAAGAATTTTGATTTTGCCGGAGAAATAAAAAAGCCTGTTTATATCGGAGAAGTTGGATTTAAATCTGGATTAAATCGCCAGAGGAAGAAAATAATTGAGATTGATGCCCGGGAGAAATTCAAACAAGGAGTTGGTGGGTATATGTTGTGGTCGTTTGAGGCATACGGGTGGAATAAGGACGGGCATGGATATGGATTCGATGAGAAAAACGGGTTTGGAGAAGTAATAAAGAGATTGAAAAACACTTATGAAGTTATGTAATAAGTGTTTGTGAGCATCGCTCATATGTCAGATCTTCGGACCTGGCGTTACGTCATAATCAGTTCTTCTTTTTGTATAAGCCCCGCAGAGCGGGATTTCTTTTGTCTGCATTACAGCCAAACTCAACATACGTTTGAGCTATGAACAAAGTTTTTGAATTAAATAAATCAGACTACTAATATGATACTTGAAACCGAAAGGCTTTATCTTCGCCCTCTTAACAAAGACGACCTTGACGCTCTGGCAAAAATGTATGCCGATA
>JAUQWT010000038.1 GCA_030835005.1 Ignavibacteria bacterium
GATTTCGGAATTCGGATTGAGGACTGCGGATGGAGCGGTTTGAAGTTTCAGGTTGCAAGTTATTTATTAAGACCCCCTCGTCCCCCGCCAGCTGGCGGGGTCCATTCCCCCTTAGTAAGGGTGAGACTAATACTCGCAACTCCCCGGAATTAGTGAAATATCTCAGCCTTTTAATAATCATAATATTTCCACAAATTTGGGAATATTATGCCAAAAAATTCAATTGAAGACGATTCACGCAGTGAAATAAACATTTATAAGAACCCGGTTGTCAGGTGGATTTTAATAGTGAGCGGTTTTGTGCTGCTTGGCATCGGAATTCTCGGAATGTTTCTGCCGGTACTCCCTACTACAGTTTTTTTCATACTTGCTGCCTGGTGCTTTGCTCGCAGTTCAGAGAAGTTTCACAACTGGCTTCATCATAACCGGCTATTCGGCAAGTACCTGCGAAGCTACCGCAGAGGCCACGGCATGACTGCCGGATCAAAGATCTTCAGCATTGCCTTTTTGTGGACAGGAATCCTGGTATCGTGCATCTTCATGACCGAGAATCTGTATATTAGAATACTGCTCCTTTCTATTGCTGTTGGCGTAACATGGCATTTGCTGGCGATAAAAACTTTAGAGGATTCATCAGATTCGTCTGATTGAAGATTTGTCAGATTAATCAGATTTCGGATTGGTGATTGCGGAATAAAAAGATTTCAGGTTTCAAGTTACAAGTTACAAGTTACAGGTAAAAGCAAAGGCAACAGCAGAAGCAGAAAGTAAAAAGAATATTGTCAAAGAACAGGTCAGAAAAATTATCGGCAGAAGTGCAAAGCGAGGACAGGGAATTCCTGAATGAGCTTCGTCCGCGTGCTTTCAAGGATTTTGTAGGCCAGAACAAGATCAAGGGCAATGTGGGGATATCGATAGAAAGCTCGAAGAAGCGGGGCGACTCGCTTGATCATGTATTGTTTACGGGTCCGCCTGGACTTGGCAAAACGACTCTTGCGTATATCATAGCCACAGAAATGAATTCACGCATTATCACAACATCCGGACCGGTGCTTGAAAAACCCGGTGATATTGCCGGCATGCTGACGAAGCTTCAGGCGCGGGATATTTTGTTCATTGATGAGATTCACCGCATACCGAAAGTCATAGAGGAGTATCTTTATTCTGCAATGGAAGATTTTAAGCTGGATATTATTATTGATCAGGGGCCGGGAGCGCGCAGTGTTAGTTTGCAGCTTGAAAAGTTCACTCTGATCGGCTCAACGACACGTGCGGGTTTATTGAGCGCGCCTATGCTGGATAGGTTCGGTATCCGCTGCCGGTTGAATTACTATAATATTGGTGAGCTGGCAGATATTGTGAACCGCTCGGCGGGGATACTGAAGATAAAGATCGAAGATGAGGGTGCTCTGATCATAGCACGTCGCTCGAGGGGTACGCCTCGTATAGCTAACCGATTGCTAAAGCTTTCCCGCGACCTTGCAATAGTAAAGAATAAAGGTATCATCACTGAGGCAGTTGCCGACGAGTGCCTGAACAACTGGGAGATTGATCACCTAGGACTTGATGAGCTTGATAAGAAGATACTAACCACAATTATAGATACATATAACGGCGGGCCTGTCGGGCTTAACAGCATTGCGGTATCAGTTGGCGAGGAATCAGGTACTATAGAGGATGTGTATGAGCCGTTCCTTGTGCAGGAGGGATTCATCAGGCGAACATCGCGCGGCAGGGAAGCCACTGATCTGGCATACTCGCATCTTGGTTTGGTGAAAAAGGGGAAGCGGAAATCTGAGAATGGACTTTTTGATTAACAGTTTGGTAGATTACAGATTAACAGATTTGGCAGATTTCGGATTTCGATTGGGGATTGAGCATATTTTAGACTTCGGATCTGGCATTTCGGAATAAGTGATTGGGTCCTTTACTGAGTTTATCCCGCACTCGATGCGGGACTCAGGATGACAATAAAATTGTTAGAAATCGGATTGGATGAATTATAAAAAGGTAAGTAAGTGGTTTTACATGCAGCCGTGTTTGAGGGTTGCGAAGGAATTGATAGGCAAAGTGCTGGTGAGGAGAAAGGGCAAGAAGGTTTATTCTGGGATCATCGTGGAGACGGAAGCTTATACGGGATTTAAAGATGCGGCGAGTCATTCATACCGCGGCATGACGAAAAGGAATGAAGTGATGTTCGGGCCGGGAGGGTATGGATATGTGTATTTTACTTACGGCAATCATTACTGCTTCAATGTTGTGACCGAAAAAGAAGGAACTCCGCATGCAGTTTTGATCCGCGCACTTGAGCCGGTTGAGGGAATCAAGCATATGATAGTGAACCGGGGAACTAAGAACGTTTACAATCTGGCAAGCGGTCCCGGGAAACTTGCGCAGTCTATGGAGATAGATCTTGGATTGAACGGAGTTAATCTGCGTGGTGATAAGCTTTTTATTGCAGAGGCAGAATTCGCAGTGAAATATAAAATAGTGCGCTCAAAAAGAATTGGTATTACAAAGAATCCGGATAAGTTCTACAGGTTCAGCGCGAAAGATAACCCGTTTGTTTCAAGGACGAATGTGAGCAAGATACTAAAGAGCACCGGAAGCGCAGAGAGAAAAAAATCATAAATGATAATTTCGGAAAATATTGTAAAAGTTTACCCGGGCGGAGTAAATGCGCTTTCCGGAATAACATTTCATATTGAGCAGGGTGAGATTTGCGGTTATCTTGGCAGTAACGGCGCGGGAAAAAGTACTACTATAAAAATTCTTTGCGGCATGCTAAGCCCGACCTCAGGTACGGCGCTGATCAATGGATTTGATGCAGTGAAGGAGCCGAACAAAGTGAAGAAGATGATCGGGTATGTACCGGAATCCGGCGCGCTGTTCCTTTCGCTCACTCCATTTGATTTCCTGGAATTCGTTTGCCGTATGTATGATATACAAAAAGCGGATTATACCGGCAGAATAAATAATTTTATGGAACTCTTTGACCTTAAAAGCGAGATCAACACGCCAATGCATACATTTTCTAAAGGGATGCGGCAGAAAGTGCTGATAATTTCTTCGCTAATTCATAACCCGGAGATCATCATTTGGGATGAGCCACTAAGCGGACTTGACTTCAACACTTCAATGGTTGTCAGAAGCCTTGTAAAGGATCTGGCCGCAGAAGGGAAAACATTTTTTTATTCAACTCACATTGTGGAAAGTGTCGATAAGATCTGCACAAGAGTGTTGATAATTAATTCCGGAAGAATAGTGTATGACGGCGGTATTGAGAATATGAACGGAACGCAGATAGGCGCCCTAATGGAAAAATACGGATCTGAAAATGATATTAAAGCAAAACTGCAGGCGTTATATAAAAACAATCCGGATCCCTGAAAAACTATGAATATTGCATGAAGCCGGTGAAATACATATTTCTGTTGCTGCCCGCACTTTTGTTTGGCGGGGGTAATGTGTTTTCACAGAGCGATTTCACCGATGTACAGACCTTTATAGATTCAAATATTACGCGGAATTTCATCTACACTAATTTTGATAACAACCAGAATACAGCTTCCCTTATATCCAAGTTCAACTATTTCAAACCTGTAAAAAAGTTTGATCTTTACATCAAGAATTACTATTCTTCATCAGTAACTAAACTAAGCCAGCAATTATACCGGGATTTTGATAATGTGAAAGCGGGTGTTGGCTATAATGTGAGCGATCATTTGAACATCTCGGGTAACTTTGTTGGGCAGTTCTTTTCCGATGACAGGACTTTCCAGTTAAAAGGTTCGTCATCAAGTATGGGCTACCTTGGCGCGTTATATGAGAATGTCATAAAAGGGTCGCAGATCTATTCATCACTTAACGCCGGCTTTAAGGTTGAAAGCCAGTTTGATGAGCTGAATAAGGGGCCAAGCCTTTTGGGAGAGTTCAGCATTTACAATCTTAATATATCTGATTTCCTGGTTGACGGCCAGCTGAAGGCAGGTTACGAATCAATTGACCCAAGGAAGAAAAGCCTCGGATATCTTCACTTGTTTGTGCAGAGCCCTTCTGCAAATAATCTTGCAAGGAATGAATTTGACGGAGTGTTTTCGCGCATAAGGAAGGATTTTTATTTCCCTGCTGATGAGAACTCGATAGCACAGTTTGGTATAAGTAATAATATCGAAAAACGAATAGAAACATTATTCAGGGCATATAACAGGTTTGACTATTATGTTTCAGATAACATATCTCTTGTTGTAAATCTGAATCCGAATTACAGAAGAGTGACAAAAGAAAATACTTATATACCCGTTACACCCACACTGCAGCCAACTGTTTATGATACTGACATACAGGAATTAAGCGTTGCAGGTGATATTGCCATGAATATCAATACAAAAAAAATTGATTACCAGGTAAAAGTGTATTACAGAGAGCGTGATGAAAAGCATTTTCTTATGAATCCCTCAAGGCTGGGAAGTAATTTTGTGAAGCTGATCGAAGATAATGAGGCAACGAAGAATAATCATTCTTCGATCTTCAAGCTTAATTCAAATTTGTTCTATAATATAAACCTGATGAACAGGGTTGAGCTTTCAGGAGGCGCATCAATTCTGAAGTATGATACTCAGAGCAAAATTAATTATGACGACAGGGATGAGCTGGGTTTCATGGTCTTTTTAGGGCACAGGTTCAATAACTTAAAGAATCTGACGCTTGTTACATCAGTTGATCTGAACCTTTATCACACTGTTTATGTCTTCTCGCAGAAGAGCTCTAACAATAACTGGAACCGCGTAATCAGATTTACGAGCAAAAGTTTTTTTGAGCCATCTAAATGGTTCAGAAATATAGGTACATTCAGCGTTCTGGCTAACTATACGGTGTATGATTTTCAGGATATTATTTCTTCAATAAAAAGCTATTCTTTCAGGCAGCTAAATTTAAAGGATTCTATGATAGTGAAATTCAGCAGGCATTTAGGAACTGATATTTACGGCGAGATAAAGTTTTATGAAAGAGGCGAGCTGAACTGGAGCGATTTTTCCCAGCGGCCGGTGAGTTATTTTGAGGATAAAATTATTAATTCTGAATTGAATTATTTTTTTAATAACTTTATAACTCTTTCGGCAGGTTACAGATATTTTGAGCAAAGAAGGTTTAATTATGTTAACGGTGAGCGTGAATTTGATAATTTCATCAGAACTACCGGCCCGTTTGCAAGATTGAAAGTTGAATGGAAACAGAATTCAAATATAGAAATTATAGGAAGTTATGACTACTACAGGTACGGAGACGGATCGCCCGGAAGTGAGAACAGCAACGTTTTTATTAATGCAAACTGGAACTTTTGAGCCTGCACACGGAGAATGATAAAACTTTTTCTTGAAATAACTTCTGAAAAAAATAACATAAAAGCAGTTGAAGATTTTATGCAGAAGGCGAACATGGGTTTTCAACTGCCTGATGATCAGTATGCCAGGATGATGATTGCTGTTACTGAAATTGCTATGAATGCAATAATTCATGGAAACAAACAGAACTCCGGGAAAAAAGTGAAGCTGTATGTTGAGTATGATAATGACTATATGAAAATCGTAATTATGGATGAAGGCGGCGGTTTCAAGATAAAGGAACTTCCGGACCCGACAACCACTGAGAATATTATGGATCTTCATGGAAGGGGAATATTCATAGCGCGCGCAATGGTAGATGAGTTCTTCTACCAGCATCATGAAGATGGCGGGAGTGAGTGTATAATGATAGTAAGAAAGAAGAAAAAATAATCCTTATGTTCAGAAATCTAAATGACATTAAGCTGCTGCCGATGGTTAGCTGGTATAACCTTAAGCAGATCGCGAGTACTGCGTTTAAATCGGTCGTCTCGGCGCTTATTGGGAGCCAATCAGACAGAAGGTTGATTCTTGCGCTTGCTTCGAGCGAAAAGGAATTTTGCGATTATTCTTTTCATTATTCAGGCGATAAGAACACAGTAGTTGCCGAAGCTGAGAAAAAGCGAAAAGAAATATGGATAGATTTTATTGCCGATACCGGCGACGGGTGGAACTCAACTTACTCGGTGGCATATTATGCCTCAAAGCCAACTCTTGATCTGAAAATTAACAACAAAGATTTTAAAACCAGCAGGGGAAATGTACTTATCTTCGGCGGGGATGAAGTTTATCCAACACCAAGCAAGCAAAGTTACAGGAACCGGCTAATTAATCCGTTTGAGCAGGCTATGGGTGATGATAAGCCTGCCGAAACACCCCATGTATTTGCACTGCCGGGCAATCACGATTGGTATGACGGCCTGGAAGCATTCACGAGACTGTTTTGTTCTGATCTTGGTTCAAGGAAATTTGCAGGCAGGCTTTCGCGGCAAGAGAGAAGTTATTTCGCTCTCAAGCTTCCATACGGCTGGTGGCTGCTTGGCTCAGATGGCCAGCTTCACTCGAACATTGATACGGCTCAATTGGAATATTTCAGAAGCATTGCCGATAATCAGATAAAGGAAGGTGATAAAGTAATACTCTGCATTTCAGAACCAATGTGGATCTATGCGCATAAATATAAAAAGTATGGCGAGATATATGATGAAAGCGATTTGATCTATTTGCAGGAAGAGATCTTAAAGCCAAGAGGAGCTGAAGTTAAAGTTTTCCTTACGGGCGATCTTCATCATTACAGGCGGCACGAAGAACTTGATGCTAAGGACGAAAATTCAAAAGTGCAGAAAATTACCGCAGGCGGCGGGGGAGCGTTCCTGCACCCAACTCATGGCGCGGATTTCAGTATCTTAACAGAAGATATACAGCTTCCCGGCCAGAGGCCAAGGGAATTTGAAATGAAGAAATGCTATCCAAGCGAGAAGGCATCCAAAAAACTAGGCTGGCTTAACATTTTCTTCCCATTTATGAATCCCGGTTTTGGTTTTTTGACAGGAGTGCTGTATCTCATCACAATATGGATAGTCAGTTCAACTTTTCATTTTGAATTTGCTCATAATGTCAGGGGTTTTCTGGATCAGACACTCAGAGCATTTCTGATAAATCCGGTGGCGGCATTGTGGCTTGGCGCAGTTGCTGCAGGGTTTGTTTTTTTTACGGATACTCACTCAAAAGTGTATAAGTGGCTGGGCGGACTTGCGCACTTCTTCATGAATCTTTTCAGCATTTCTTACATAGGATTATTTGCAACGTTTATAAACAATAGAGTATTTAATGAAAATGTTTATACAGGATTTATCTTTATTCCGCTGATAATATTCGGACTAGGTTGGTTCTTTGGTTCCTTAAACATGGGAGTATATTTGACGATCTCAATGAATATTTTTGGAAGGCATGATAATGAGGCGTTTTCTGCACTGAAGATACAGGATTATAAGAATTTCCTGCGCCTGCATATTGATGAAGCGGGTACGCTTACAATTTATCCGATAAAGATACAGAAAGCTGCGCGTAAGTGGCGTGAAAGAAAAAGCGGTGAGGATGATAATGCATTTATTGTGCCTGAAGATGGTTCAAAGCCAGAGTTGATAGAGGAGCCGATTGTTTTGAAGAAGTAAAAAGTAAGAAGCTTGACCTTGTGAAGGCCGGGATAAAAAGGCAAAAGTGTGAAAGCAAAAGCCTTAGCCACCTGGCTAGCACTATATAAAGATTTGATAGCTCCCAAGAGTCTGCGACTCGAATGAGTTGTGGACAGGTCCCACAAAAGGTGTTTCCAACAAACCTGCCGCTTGCATATTTTAGCTTATGACTTTATCAT
>JAUQWT010000039.1 GCA_030835005.1 Ignavibacteria bacterium
CTTTATTTTGAATCTTTTTCCCGGCAACTGGTCAATTACCCCCTTAAACTCCAGGTTTAGTAAACTTACAAGAGAATCCGATATATTCAATCCCGATATCTCTGAAATCGCATCAATATGAAGCGGCTCTGATTGCGTTAAAAAAGCATCGTATATAGTTTTCTCATTTCCCTTTAGCTCCAGAAGAATTTTTGGCTCAGAGCCTGATTTGCTATTTACACTAATGTTGATATTCTGCAGTTTATTCCTGATCTCGTCCAGCACATCATCGGTATTTTCAATAAGTTTTGCATGGCCATTTTTTATCAAAGTATTTGTACCGCGGCTATGCCTGGAAGTAACATAACCCGGCACTGCAAAAACTTCTCTGGATTGATCTAAAGCAGTCCGCGCTGTGATAAGGGCGCCTCCGTCAACATCACTTTCAATCACAATTGTACCTAAAGAAAGGCCGCTTATTATCCTGTTGCGCTTCGGGAAATTAACAGCATCCGGAATTGCTGAGATATCGTATTCGCTGATCAGGAGACCCCTTTCTGTCATTTCGTCATACAACTTTTTATTTTCCGGGGGATAAATATTATCAACTCCGCATCCAAATACTGCTGCTGTTATTGCTTTTGAAGCCGCATTGGCAAGAACTGATTTATGTGAAATTGTATCCACACCCCTTGCAAATCCGCTGACAATTGCAATACCAAGGCTCGAAAGTTCCCTTGCAAACATTTCTGCCATTTTCTTGCCGTAATCAGTTGGTTTCCTTGTTCCTACAATACCTACACTATTAACAAGCAGATCCTTATTATATTTCCCTTTTGTGTAAAATATTATCGGTGGATCGTAAATTCTCTTTAAAAGCTCAGGATAGTCAACATCATTTAGAGAAATTATTCTGATGTTCAGCTTTTCTGCATTTTGAAGCAATTCTGCATAATGAATTTCAAATTCACTGAATCTGCTTACTGACGCAAGTATTGCATCTGCAGATCTTGCGCTGATGTTCTCCACTTCACCAATTTCATTTGCAGAGGCATTGAACACACTCTCAGCATCTCCAAACCTTTCAAGCAGCCTCTTTATCCTCACTGAACCAAGTCCGTCAATTTTAGTAAGGTAAAACAGATATTTCAAATTGTCCATATTTATAGTGAATCAGTGATTAATTTATCTAGTTGAACTGGGTGAAATATGTACGACCGGTCAATTACTTTGTCTGGATACCCGTTCTGCAAGAATTATCTTCTCATTTTTGGATCAAATGCATCACGCAGCCCGTCTCCGATCAGATTTACGGCAAATACTGTGATCATGATTGCAAGCGATGGATACAATGCCAGTCCGTAGTTTGTCCCTGCTACGATGTATTTGTAACCATCAAAGACCATCTGTCCCCAGCTTGCAGTTGGCGGCTGAACGCCAAGACCCAGAAAGCTTAAACTAGCCTCAAAAATTATTGCCGTTGCGAGTCCCGCAGTACTGGTTACAATTATTGGTCCAAATGTGTTTGGTAAAATATGTTTAAATATTATTCTGGTTGGTCTGTATCCCAGCGCTCTTGTTGCTTCCACATATTCGGTCTCCCTCAAAGAGAAGAATTGACCTCTGACGATCCTTGCAATTTCAACCCATCCGGTTAAACCTATCGCCACAAATGACTGCCAGAATCCTTTGCCCAGTACAACAGAAAGCGCTATGATAAAAAGTATAGAAGGGAAGGCCCAAATTACATTTATGAACCACATTATGAACGCATCTGTTTTCCCGCGGAAATAACCGGCCAGTGCACCTAGGATCACTCCAATAAATATCGCAATACTCTCTGAAATGACACCCACAGATAGGCTGATTCTGCTGCCGTATATAAGACGGCTAAGAATATCACGGCCGTATCTATCTGTACCCAGTATATATTCAGGCTCTTTATGCCAATCAGATTCGTTTCCGCTTACCAGTTCTGTTTTTGCAATAGATTCTTCTGTTCCGCTGTAATTCATGAAAAAAACTGAATCTGCAGTTATTTTCGAGATTTCTTTTATTGCAATAAAATCAGTTCCCTCCAGTGCATTTTTTACCAGAACGTTTCCCTTAAATCCGGATGGTTTTGTTGTATACTCAAGTGTTTGATCAATTGGATTGTAGGGAGCCAGAATTCCTGCAAAAATGGCAACAAATATCAAGAGAAGAATAATAAACAAACCTGCCATTGCAAGTTTATTGCGTTTAAATCTTATCCATGAGTAATACCATAAACTGTGAGATGCCCTCTGTTTTTCAGCCTCGGTAAACTTATCTCTATCCTCAAAAAAGTCCTTTTCGCGCATAAATTTAATAAATATACCGATATTTCATAAGATATTCAAAACAATATGAAAAATGGCACAAGAATTGAGAGGCAAAAATCAAAATAAATCGTCAAAGAAAACCAATGAGAAAATCTTCTGAAGAAAACTTTTTTTGTTGAATAGCTCAAAATGTCTAAAACAATCAAAAAACAACAATATCAAAATAATTATTGACAAAGTTAATATAGAGTGAAATTTTTTTATGCAGAGTGATGTTACTATATCAGACAGGCTTTGGGAAGAGACAAAATAGCCGCGTTCCTAAACTGCCTCCTGGAATGCGGCGTGTGAAATCAAAAGACTCAATGATTTCCTCCTGTATTGTTTTCTCCTTTAGAAACCCGGAGCCTGTCATTTTTTTTCATGCTGACCTGATAAGTTTAAAAAGACTTATCAGGTTTTTTTCATAAGTACTTCTCAGACCACACTCCGATTAATCTACCTGCATAAGAAGCATCAGTTTTGATCAGCATTAAATGATCAATATCATCCAGTGAAATTATGCTCTTTGGCTGATTGGCATTTTTGAACAGTTCAGCTGCGTTTTTGAAGTCAGAATACGTATCAGCATTAGAATGCATTATCAGGTACGGGATCTTTAGTTTTTTCTGGACATATTTCATATCGTAAGATTCGATATCTGCAAAGAACTGCGGTTTGAAAGTAAATTTCACCCCGCCTATAGTTGTTACAGCTGAACCGTGCATTACTGCCCGTTCCTTTGTTTTACTCAGTTTCAAAGATAAGTAAGCAGGTTCTGCCGGTGACGCAATTGTTACTATAGCTTTTGCACTCTGCATTCTAAGGGCTGAGAATAGTGCTACGCTCCCTCCCAGCGAATGACCAATCAGTAAACTTGCGGGCTGATAGTTATCTTCAAGAAACGAGGCAGCAGAAAAGAAATCATCAATTTGTGTCGAGAAATTTGTGTCACTAAAGTTCCCTTCACTCCCCCCAATTCCCGTCATATCAAACCTTAAGACTGCAATTCCGAAATCAGTCAATGCCTTATCTATGTTCGAAATTGCCTTCAGTTCTTTAGAGCAAGTGAAACAGTGAGCAAAAACAGCGAAAGATCTGATCTTTCCTGTTGCCGGAGCATCAAGACTTGCAGCTAGTTTTAGTCCGCTTTTGTTTGTTATTTTGAGATTTGTGGTTTTCATTATACGAAAATAGCAATTATTTAGTACTTTCAATATTTAATTAATTTCATTGTAATAATCCATTAGTAAAATTATCTTTAAACTCTCAAAACCATAATTTTAGCCAGAAAAGATAAAGTATTATGAAAGGCATTATATTAGCAGGCGGTGCAGGTTCAAGAATGTACCCGATTTCACAGCTTTACAGCAAGCAATTGACTCTAATTTATGATAAACCACTTATTTACTATCCGTTATCAGTTTTAATGTTAGGGGGCATAAAAGATATCCTGATAATTTCCAATGAAGAGACCATTCCCTTTTATCAAAAACTCTTTAATGACGGCTCACATTTAGGATTGAAGGTAGAATATGCCCTTCAATCGGCCCCAAACGGGATAGCTGAGTCTTTTATAATTGGCGATAAATTTATTGGCAGCGATGGTGTTACATTGATTCTGGGTGATAATATATTTTACGGTTCGCTTGATTTCTTCCATCGGGCTCTGGGAAGAGCAAATGGTGCAACAGTTTTTGGATACCGTGTCACCGACCCTGAAAGGTATGGCATTGTTGAGTTTGACAACAAAGGAAAAGCCATTTCCATCGAAGAAAAACCAAAGGTGCCAAAATCTGATTTCGCAGTCCCGGGGCTTTACGTTTATGATAATAAAGTAGTGGAGATATCAAAAAACTTAGAGCCTTCGCCTCGCGGTGAATTGGAAATTACAGACGTAAATATGGTTTACCTTAAACAGGGAGAATTAAATGTGGAGAAAATCAGCCGAGGAGTTGCATGGCTGGATACCGGAACTCCTGAATCACTCCTTCAGGCCTCCAATTTCTTTGGCGCAATTGAAGACAGGCAGGGCTTAAAAGTTGCCTGTCTTGAAGAAATTGCGCTGCATATGGAGTTCATAGACCTTGAGAAGTTCAAAACTGTTATTGACAACATGCCAAAATGCGCTTACAAAGAGTACCTTGTAAAAATTCACAGCGACAGGATGAAACAATAATATGAATATTACCGTAACAGGCATTAAAGAAGTGCTGATAATTACTCCGGCAGTTTTTACAGACGACAGAGGATACTTTTTTGAATCGTTCAGGAAGAAATTGTTTATTGAGTCGAATCTGAATTATGATTTTGTTCAGGATAACATCTCTAAATCTAAAAAAGGAACAATCCGCGGACTGCATTATCAGGTAGGCAAATTCGCACAAGGGAAATTATGCCAGGTAGTTTACGGGAAAGTTCTTGATGCCGCTGTTGATATCAGGTTTGGATCGCCGACCTTTGGAAAACATGTGATAACGGAACTTTCCGATGAAAATCACGAAATGCTGTGGATACCGCCCGGTTTTGCACATGGATTCTCTGTCCTATCAGATGAAGCAGTGTTCCATTACAAATGCACGAACTATTACAGCAAAGATCATGAAAGGTCAATACTTTTTTCAGATAAAGACCTGAACATTGACTGGAATATAAACTCACCTCTGATTTCACCAAAGGATCTGGAAGCAAAAGCTTTCAGAGATATAGAAAGAGATTTTACTTATTAGCTGCTCAAATGCTCCGGTTTGTTAATACCCTTCTGCAATGAATTCAATAAGATGAAAATGATAAATATATAATGCCGAAACAGATAAAATCACTATTCTTTACCGATGGCGCAAAAGTTAAACAAAGCTCGTTTGTTACACAGTTTGCAGAAAGGCTTGAGTTTGACCTGGTCAAGGATAGAACTACAGTCACCGATCATGATGTACTTGAAGCGATCTCTCTTGCAGTAAGAGACAGGCTTACAAGGAACTGGCTGAAAACTCAGAGAGAATACAGTGAAAATAATATAAAGAAAGTACACTATCTTTCACTAGAGTTTTTGATGGGGAGTCTTTTAGGGAACTCACTCATAAACCTTGGATTGTATGAAGAATGTCGCAAACTACTGGAGAGTTTTGATTACGACCTTGATAGAATAATGCGCGAAGAGCCCGATATGGGGCTGGGAAACGGCGGCCTTGGAAGGCTTGCTGCCTGTTATATGGAATCTCTGGCAACGCTTGAGCTTCCCGCATACGGTTATGGTATTTTGTATGAATACGGGATATTTGAACAGGATCTCGAAAACGGATATCAAATAGAAAAACCTGATCACTGGTTAAGATATGGCAATCCATGGAAGATTGTCCGCCCTGAAATGACTTATAGAGTAAAATTCAATGGTTCTGTAACCAGCTATTTTGATGCATCCGGCAGGCCCCGTTACGAATGGGTTAATACTGATGATGTACTTGCTATTGCAAATGACGTTCCTGTACCCGGTTATGAAAACAAGACTGTGAATACACTCAGATTGTGGCAAGCAAAATCTACTGATGAATTCAATCTTTCGAATTTCAACCAGGGGAATTACTTATCAGCAGTAGAAAATAAAAACCTTTCTGAGACGATCTCGAAAGTTTTATATCCAAATGATTCAATACCGCAGGGAAAAATATTAAGGTTACGCCAGCAGTATTTTTTTGTTTCGGCTACATTGCAGGATATCATCTACAACTTCAAGCTAAAGAATCAGGATTTTGCCTCGCTTCCGGATAAAGCAGCAATTCAACTTAACGATACTCATCCTGCAATTGCTATACCTGATTTAATGCGAATACTTATGGATGAAGAAGGATTGGAGTGGGAAGAAGCATGGCAGATAACATACAAAACTTTTGCATATACTAACCACACTATTGTGCCCGAAGCGCTGGAAGAATGGCCCGTAAACCTGATCCAGACATTACTCCCCCGTCATATGCAGATTGTAGAAGAGATTAACCGCAGGTTTATTGAAGAAGTAAAATTGAAATATACTCAAGACCAGCAGATAATCAACAAAATGTCTATTATTCGGGAGGATAACGGAGCAAAAACTGTAAAGATGGCAAACCTTGCTATTATTGGCAGCCATTCAACAAACGGAGTTGCCGAACTGCACTCCAATATTCTGAAAAAATATATTTTCCCTGACCTCAATAATTTCCAGCCGCAGAAGTTCAACAATAAAACAAACGGGATTTCGATAAGGAGATTCCTTTTACAAGCAAACCCTGAACTATCTGAATTAATATCATCAAAGATCGGGGATAAATGGACAAAAGATCTTGGTGAATTAAGAAAAATAGAAAAATTTGCTGATGATGATAAATTTAAGTCAAAATGGCGCAGCATTAAGCTCAACAATAAACTGCGGTTAATTGATTTCATTAGTAAAAATCATGACGTGAATATCAATCCAGCGTCTATATTCGATTCACAGGTTAAACGATTCCATGAATACAAAAGACAGCTCTTAAATATTCTGCACGTTATTTCTGTTTATAACAGGATAAAGCTTGACCCAACGGAAATGATAATTCCGCGAACCGTCATATTCGGCGGGAAAGCGGCGCCATCTTACGTAATGGCTAAGCTTATCATAAAGCTGATAAATTCTGTAGCAGAGCATGTAAATAATGATGAAGTTATCGGTGACCGATTAAAGGTTCTGTTTATAAAGAATTATGGCGTTACACTTGCGGAAAAAATTATCCCTGCAAGTGATCTTTCCGAACAGATCTCAACTGCTGGATTTGAGGCCTCCGGTACCGGAAATATGAAATTTGCGCTGAACGGCGCACTTACAATTGGTACACTTGACGGTGCGAATGTAGAGATAAAGCAGGAAGTTGGCGAAGAGAATATATTTATTTTCGGGCATACAACCGAGGAGGTCATGCAGAAAAGAAAAGATGGTTATACACCTATCACTTATTACGAGCACGATCCTGAACTGAAGCTTATTATTGATATGCTGAAAACAAACTATTTCAACCGCTCAGAGCCCGGAATATTTGAGCCGATCGTCAACGAGCTTTTGTACAGGGATTATTATTTTGTAATGGCTGATTTTGAAGCATATCTGAAGATGCAGAGAAAAGTAGAAACAGATTATCTGAATGAAGACCTGTGGACAAGAAAATCCATATTAAACTCAGCAAGAATGGAAAAATTCTCAAGTGACAGGGCAATAAAAGAATACTCCCGGGACATCTGGGATATTTCTAAAATGGAAATCAAATAACACCTTCCTGCAATTATATATACCCCGGCATGGTTTCGAGGTATTGTTTCTTGGCATAGAGATGTTCTTCAGTCTCTAAATGGTCAGCATCCTGCACGCAGCCATCCTTCGTACAGGCAGTTTTGCAGATTGGCTCCGGATACTTTCCGATGCACTCTGTACATTTATCCGGCACAATGTAATAATGTTTAGGCGACCAGAATTCATCATGCGCTAAAGACTCATCGCAATACATGAAATACCTGTTATGTATTTTGCGCCAGTTCACTCCGCCTGCGTAAATTGCATTGTAAGGACAAAGTATTTCGCAAATCCCGCAATTAGTACAATTGTCTAAGATCATCATGGGCATAGTACTATAACCCCTTTCTTTTTGATTGAAACCTGATAGACAGCTAAAACAAATAAATTGAGTATCCTAATATAATTCAGCACTCTGCCCAATACTATGACCAATATCAACTTGATATTTGACAATTATCCATGAGAATTCTCTTGTGGTTCACCTCAGATGCGGCTTCTCTATGTACATGACACACCCCGTCTTCACCTTCGGTGAATCCACCCCTCTCAAGAGGGGAATTTTATACTTTATTCCTATCTCGAGAGGGGAGCGAAGCGGAAGGCCTGCCTGCCGATGACGGTGCAGGCAGGGGGTGAGGGCGAGTATATGCAATTCTTTTAGCTATCAGATTTCAATAACGTATTTATTCACTGTATTACCTTTATTCTATGACTTTAATCGTTAATAATGTTGTTATATATTTATACTTAATTTATGTATTAAGAAGATGTTATTAACGCATTCAGGCAGAACCGGAGGAGTAGTATGAAAATTGGATTTATAGGTCTTGGCAAAATGGGCGGAAACATGGTTGAACGCCTTCTGCAAAATGGCCATGAGGTTGTTGTTTTCGATAGGTCACAGGCCGGAATAGATCTTGCCGCAGCAAAAGGGGCTATTGCCTCAACTTCACTTGAAGATCTTACAAGCAAGCTGCCCGGAAGAAAAGTTGTTTGGCTGATGGTACCTTCAGGCGCTCCCGTAGATGAAAATATTAGCGGACTCAGTCAACTAATGCAAAAAGGAGATATCATCATTGACGGCGGAAACTCTTACTGGAAAGACACAGTATCACGCGGAAAAATTCTGCTTGAAAAAGGTATTCATTTTGTAGATTGCGGAACAAGCGGCGGCATTTGGGGACTCAAAAACGGGTATTGCTTAATGTCAGGCGGTGTTGAAGAAGCAGTTAGTTACATCCAGCCGATATTTAAATCACTAGCTCCTGAGGGCGGCTATACTTATTGCGGTACCAGCGGCGCAGGGCATTATGTTAAAATGGTGCATAACGGCATTGAGTATGGCATGATGCAGTCTTTTGCAGAAGGATTTGAAATAATGGAAACCTCACCATTCAATCTTGATGTTAAACAGGTAGCAAGTGCCTGGAGGCATGGAAGTGTTGTGCAATCATGGCTTCTTGATCTTGCCGTAAAAGCTTTTGAGGAAGACCCCGGCCTTAAAGATATTAAAGGTTATGTTGAAGACAGCGGCGAAGGCAGGTGGACGATCCAGGCTGCAATTGATCAGAATGTTCCGGCTCATGTAATAACCTCTTCGCTTTATGCAAGATTTGAATCACGTCAAACTGACTCGTTTGCTATGAAGGTGCTTGCCGCGCTGCGCAATCAATTTGGCGGCCACAGGGTAATTAAAGATGAAAGAAAAAAAGAAAATTAATTGAAGAAACCGCAGAATTGTATAATTGTAATTTTCGGCGCCTCGGGTGACTTGACCAAAAGAAAATTGGTTCCTGCAATATTCGATCTTTACAAACAGGATATGCTTCCCGAAAAATTTGCCGTACTTGGGACTTCAAGCAGTAAGTTTACTGATGAAGAATTCCGCGGGAACATGAAAAGGGCTGTAGAGAAAAGTATAATTGATTGCACCGGTGACCAGCTCTCCGGCTTTTTAGATAAGCTGAATTACATATCTCTTGATTTCACAAATGCTGAAGGATATTCTGAAATTGCTGAAAAGTTGAAAGTCCTTGATAATACTTGCGATAGTAATTGCAATTATATATTTTACCTTGCAACTCTCCCCAGCCTGTTTGAAACAGTAATTGCAAATTTAGGAAAAGCATCACTTAACAAAAGCAAGACAGGTTATAGACGGATCGTTATCGAAAAACCATTCGGTTACGATCTGGATTCTGCGCGCCTGATCAACAAGTCAATTCACAAAGTGTTTAAAGAAGAACAGATTTACAGAATAGACCACTACCTTGGCAAGGAAACAGTTCAGAATGTACTGGTTACAAGATTTTCAAATGGAATATTCGAGCCGATCTGGAACAGGAATTATATTCATCACGTCGAGATCACTTCTGCCGAACAAATAGGGATAGAAAACCGCGGAGTGTACTATGATAAAACCGGCGCTTTAAGAGATATGGTGCAAAGCCATTTGCTAAGGCTTGCCGCGCTAGTTGCAATGGAGCCGCCCTCTTCGTTTGATTCTGATGCAGTGAGGAATGAGCAGATAAAAGTACTGCAATCGCTCAGGCATATCAGTGAAAGCGAAGTTGAGACCAGCGTTATCCGCGGACAGTATCTTAGCTCAACAATTAAAGGTGAATCCATTAAAGGATACCGTGAGGAAGAAGGCGTTGCACCAGATTCTAAGACCGAAACTTATGCCGCAATAAAATTTTATATTGATAACTGGCGCTGGGGCGGAGTTCCTTTTTATATCCGCTCGGGGAAACGGCTCCCGACTAGGGTCACAGAGGCAGTGATTCATTTCAAGAAAACACCCCACTACTTGTTTAAGCAAACTTCAGGCGGCAATAATGAAAATCAGCTTATAATCAGAATTCAGCCAGATGAGGGTATCATATTGAAAATTGGTATGAAAGAGCCGGGAAGCGGCTTTAATGTTAAAAGTGTGAATATGGATTTTCATTACAAAGATCTTTCAGATATTCGTCTTCCCGAAGCATACGAGAGATTGTTGTATGACTGC
>JAUQWT010000313.1 GCA_030835005.1 Ignavibacteria bacterium
GGGTAGTCGGATTCATTCATATCAGGCGATACAGAAAACATGATGAGTTTACCTTTTCCTTTGGAATACTCAACCATGAAGTTCTTGCCGTTGTTCAGCTTGACGGGAGAAATGGATTTTTCACCTGTGGATAGATCTAAGCCGCTTCTTATCTTTGGTGATTCAAGATTAAATTTCTTCTCACCCGTACCTTTTTTGAATACTCCTTCAAAAACAGGATGTTCCAGATCGACCTTATCGAATACAAGTGAATTATTCCCGTCACCTGAGGTGAACCTGCCGGCTATAAAAGGAAGGCCGAGATTTTTCAGCAAAGTGCTGTTGTAAGTATCAGCACTTACGGAACTGCCCGGGTAGATTATTACTCCGCCGCCATCATCAATATATTTCTTGATCTTTTGAGATTCTGCTTCTGTGAATCCGGCTTTGTTTACTATCACAATAGAGTTGTAAGAAGCCAGATCCTGGTTCGAGAGTTCATTAGATGAAATCTTTCTTACATCAAAGTAGGTCGATTTTCTGCCAAGAGAATCTGTCATCAGGTCCTCTGATGATGATATAGCAAGATCTATGTAAGCAATATCACCCGGAGAGTTTGAAACAAGCAGCAATGAGACTTTCCGTGGAATATACAGTTCAAAATACTGGCGATTATCGCTTGATATCTCGTCGTCAGTAATTTCACTTTGAGACAGCTCAATAACTCCCCCTGCATAGCCTGTAACACTTGGAACAAATGTGAACTCAACATCAACAGAGGAATTTGCCGGAATATCAATGACTTTTTCGTCTTTAGTACTGCCGAAGCTGAGCATTACGCTTTTATTTGTAACGTTGAAGTTATTGTGATTGTTAACTACTGCTTTCAACTTTACTGATTTGTTCTTTTCGAAAATTTTAGAAACGGTATTCACAGTATCAACAGAAATATTATTTGCATCCCTTGAACCAATAAGGACAAAGTTAAACTTAGTATTAGGGTCATTCAAAGATGTATTCTGAATAAGTGACAGGTTTTCAATTGTGCTTTTCTGGGCGTCAGTGAAGTAATAGATTTCTCTGTTTGTGTTGGATGCTGATTTCAATATCTCGCCGGAAAAATATAATACTGTGTTCAAATCTTTAGTAATGTCGCTTGTCTTAAGGGTGTTTAGAGTATCTCTCAATTCAGCAATATCTTTGAAGAGCATTGGCCGCTCAAGCCTGTTAATTCCGGAGACTGTTGTAAAAAATACCTCATCGTTTTGATCAAGTATATCCAGGGTTTCAATTATTTTCCTTTTTGCGTTATCAAGATTACTGCCATTTGCATCCCTAGCCTGCATGCTGAAAGAATCGTCAAGTATTATCAGCACAGAGCTTCTTGCTTTTTCTCCCGCAGAGCCGAGGTATCCGCTATCAAACGGGATGGCGAACATGAGCACAATTGCGGTAATGAATGCTATGCGGCAAAGTAAAATCAGCAATTGTTTTAGCTTAATCCTCTTGTATTTTGACTGCTGAATTTCCTTTAAGAACATTAATGTGGAAATTTCCACTTTTTTTGTCCTTTTCAGGTTGAAGATATGTATCAATATGGGTATCGAAATTGCTGCGAGGGCCCATAATATTGCGGGATTCAAAAATGTCATATGTGCAAAGCTAAATATTTATTATAATTATTGAACTTACTTTATTTATCCATGTTCCGGTGAAGACTGATTTAATTCCTTTTCAAATATAACCTCCATTTATTTATATAAATTGCAACTTTATCAAAATAGGATTATAATTGCAGATAACGATCATGAGCTTAGCAATGTAAAACATTCTTGTAGGTCAAATGCATGCCTTTGACTGAATAATTACTCAATAACCATAACCATGACAGACACTAAATTCACTTCACTCGAAAGAGAAAAACGTATCTTCAAGCCAAAGCCGGAATTTTCGAAAAAGGCGCACATTAAATCGATGGCAATGTATAAGAAAATGTATGCTGAATCGATTCACTCGCCCCAGAAATTTTGGGCTAAAATAGCAGGTGAACTCCACTGGTTCAAGAAATGGAAGAAAGTGCTTGAGTGGAAATTACCTCATGCAAAGTGGTTTGTTGGCGGTAAGATAAATATGAGCTATAACTGTACAGATAGGCATTTAAACTCATGGCGAAGGAACAAGGCGGCCATAATTTGGGAAGGAGAGAACGGAGAGACTGCAACATGGACATACCAGGAACTTCACCGCCAGGTATGCAAGTTTGCAAATGTGCTGAAGAAAATGGGAATAGTGAAAGGTGACAGGATCTGCATTTACATGCCGATGGTACCAGAAATCGCCGTGGCAATGCTTGCATGCGCAAGGATAGGAGCCGTGCACTCAATAATATTCGGGGGATTCTCCGCATCAGCCCTTGTTGATAGAATTAATGACGCTCAGGCAAAGATGATTATTACTGCGGATGGAGGTTACAGGCGCGGGCAAATCGTAAACCTGAAAGCGGCTGTTGATGAAGCAATGCCGGATTGCCCGACCATTGATAATGTAATCGTTGTGAACCGCACGGGACAAGAGATTGCTTTCCACTACGGTCGTGACCACTGGTACAGCGAGCTGATGCAGGGCGTTGACGACGAGTGCCCGGCTGAACAGCTTGATAGCGAGCATCCGTTATACATACTTTACACAAGCGGCACAACCGGGAAACCAAAAGGTATTTTACATACAACAGGCGGCTATGCAGTACAGACTTACATCACAACAAGATATGTATTTGATATAAAAGATGAAGATGTTTACTGGTGCACGGCAGATGCCGGCTGGGTGACAGGGCACTCGTACGTAGTTTATGGTCCGTTAATGAATGGTGCCACAAGTTTAATGTATGAAGGAGCGCCAAATCACCCCGGTCCTGACAGGTTCTGGGAAATCATAGACAAATACAAAGTGAATATTTTCTATACAGCTCCCACTGCAATACGTGCATTCATTAAATGGGGAGAGGAGTGGCCGCTGAGGCATAAGCTGGATTCATTAAGACTGCTTGGCACAGTAGGCGAGCCCATCAACCCCGAAGCATGGATGTGGTATTACAAAGTTATTGGTAAAGGTAAGTGCCCGATTGTTGATACATGGTGGCAGACTGAAACAGGTGCAATTATGGTCACTCCGCTGCCCGGCGCTACGCCAACAAAACCAGGAACAGCTACATTGCCGTTTTTCGGCATCATGCCGGAAGTTGTTTCTAAAGAAGGCAGGACGTGCAAAGCTAATGAAGGCGGGTATTATGTCATTAAACATCCGTGGCCCTCGATGCTGCGCACAATTTGGGGTGATGATGATAGATATAAAAAGCAGTACTGGAGTGAATTCCCGGGCGTATATTTTACAGGTGACGGCGCAAGAAAAGATAAGGATGGTTACTACTGGATAATGGGAAGAGTGGATGATGTAATCAATGTAAGCGGACACAGAATAGGTACGGCTGAAGTGGAATCTGCCCTTGTAGCACATAAGAAAGTTGCCGAAGCAGCAGTTGTTGGAAAACCGGACGACTTAAAAGGCAGCGCGATCTCTGCATTTGTTACACTCGAAGGAAAGTACAAGCCAAGCGATGAATTAAATGCTGAGCTAAAAGAGTGGGTCACACACCAGATAGGCGCGCTTGCAAAGCCGGATGAAATTCGTTTCACAGAGGCGCTGCCAAAAACCCGCAGCGGAAAGATAATGCGCCGTTTGCTTCGCGAAATTGCAACGCAGGGTTCTGTTAGCGGAGATACTACGACGCTTGAGGATTTTTCGGTTCTGGAGAGTCTTAGAACAGATGAAGAGTGAGCAGGATGGCGTCCGCCAGTGGGCGGATTTCGGATTTGTGATTTCGGATTGAAAAGCAAAAGCGGAGCGCAGATTAAGCTGATGAAACAGATTAATCTGATTGTTCTCTATGTTGGGCTTGTGACCAACAGCATATGTTGGCTGTTTTTGATACCATTTCACGAGTCTTTGACTCGAAGAGTCATAAACCTGGAAGGGGGAGAACTGATTTTTGAAACCTCCTCTAACTCCCCTTAAAGGAGGGTACCAGATATTGAAACCACCTCTAGCTCCCCCTTGCAGGGGGAGAACCATAAATTTGATTCCTTTACCTTGAAAGTATTTTGCAAATAGGGTAACTTTACGGATAATTGTAAGAACATTCCATTCAATCATGAAAATTATATTAATACTTGTATTGTACTCAGGAATTGCTTTTTCCCAGCAGCAATTTACGCCTGAAAATAACAGTACCGATACACAGACGGTTGTACTTGACAGGTATATTTTTGAGGCAATGCTCAACAGCGCTGATAGAACCATAACATTTCTGGAGTGGATGTTAGGAGTGTTTTCAGGAGTTATAACTATTCTGTTCCTCTTTTTCAGTTACCGTGACCAGAAATCAATGGAAAAGAACCGTAATGAACTTAAAGCTTCGCAGGAGAAGATTGATCTTGTCCGCTCTCAGCTTGCTGAAGAGGAACTCAAAATGAGCGCAATGGTTGAGCGGCTGCAAAAGGCAGCAGGGGAGTATGAATCGAAGATCAGATCAATTGAGGAAAAGATTACTGCTCTTGAAGCAAAAAGCAAAGAACTTGACCGCAAGACAGATGTTATGAATGAGGCGAACCGCTATTTCAATATTGCTTTCCAGGCAGTTGAAAACGGAAATTACAAAGATGCAATTAAGTATTACACTCTCATTATTGACCAAAACCCTGATGATCTGACCAAAATAATTGTTTATAATAACAGGGGAATTGCCCATCAGAACCTGGGCATGAACAGTGAAGCGATAAGTGATTATTCCATGGTGCTTAAGCTTGACCCTAAGCACCCATTCGCATATAATCACAGGGGGAATGCTTATCATGCTGCCGGAAACCATGAGCTGGCTTTGCAGGATTACACAAAAGCAATAGATATCAAACCGGATTATGCCGATGCTTATTATAACCGCGGGAATGAATACCTGATTGTTGAGGATTTTGAAAAAGCAATTTATGATTTTTCAAAGACTATTGAGCTCAGTCCAAACGATGCAGAGGCATATAATCACCGCGGCGCGGCATACCTTGCTTCGGGAAAAAAAGCGTTGGCCAAAAAGGATTTCGCCAAATCAGTAGAGCTTGCTCCCGACAACACTGATTTTCAAAACGATTTGAAAGAGGTTTCTAAGTAACTATGCAAAGCTAAAGTGTCGGGTTAAAACCTGACATCACATTGGGTTTAAAAAGAGAGCCGTCAAAAAACGGCTCTTTTGTTTAATTTTTTTTTGAATTCGAACTTTCGAACCTTATAACTTTTTACTGCTTTTGAAGTTTCTCCAGCATCTTCTTTGCATTCGGATTACCCGGCTGCATATCAAGCACTTTTTTATAATATGTTATTGCCTTTTCGTTATCGCCTTTGTTCATGTAGGCCTCTGCAAGGCTATCCCAAACATTCGGGAAATCAGGAAACAGCCTTGTATTGAGCAGAAATACTTCTAAAGCAAGGTCAAGCTTTCCGTTTCCCATTAAAGAGTAACCAAACATGTTAAGATGAAAAGGCCTGTATTCCATATCGTTTTTCTCAACAAGGCTCTTTAACTGTTTGCCAAGCTCATCTGCACCTTTTTTCGTCAGGATATCATAGAAAGTCATATCCAATGAAATGCCCGGTTCCGGATAATTTTCGCCTTTGAGTATCTTGTTGAATCTTGCTTCAACTTCTTCGGCAGCGCGGGCGAAATTAGAAAGTATGAGAAGTGTATAGCCGTCATCATACTGTGCCACTATGGTATTCCAGGCTTCAGTGCCGCCGGCCCTTGTGCCAAGTCCTAAAATCTTTGTACGTCTGAGTTCATTTTCAAATTTCAGCAGATCACCAATGCTCATGAAGATTCCGCCTGCAGGGGATGGCATAAAATGAAATGGTTGAGATCTTTTGGTGCCATCAAAATTTATGAACGTTCCAACCGCAGCAGTTTTTATATCATCGCCAATCTGCCGGTAGAAGCTCTCTTTCATTCCCAGCGGAATGAAAAAACGCTCATTCAGGTTTTCGACATAGGATTTCCCTGTGATTTTTTCAATGATTGCGCCAAGCACAACATAACCTGAGTTTGAATACTCCTGCCCGGTACCCGGTTCAAAAAGAAGCGGTTCGTCTTTTATTATTTCCAGAAAATCATTAACTGTCTTAAATCTTTCCAGGTTCTCATTGAATTCAGGATTGCGGGAATAATCATTCAATCCAGCCTTCATTTCTATCAGCATTGCAATTGTGATCTTATCATCGCGCTCATCATTATATAATTTGATGTATTTACCCAGGTTATCAGACTTCTTCAGCTTTCCTTCGTTTTCAAGCTGGTTAATTATCGAGTGTGTGAACATTTTGTTAATTGAGCCGATATTAAAAAGGGAAGAATTTGT
>JAUQWT010000314.1 GCA_030835005.1 Ignavibacteria bacterium
AGCTGGGAGGTTGATGAGGGCACGGCAAAAATATTTATTAATTATAATCAGGACGGCTTTATTGTGTGCGACAGTATGTTGTGCTTATTGCCGAAGACAAATATCGGCCCGATGTATGAATACCTGCTCAGAGAGAATTACTCACTTGAGGGAATGATGTTCAGTGTGAATAACCAGGATGTGATACTGTCGACTTTCATTTTTGATCAGTACTTAACATACGAAACGGGTCTTGAGACAATAAAGACGCTTTTTGCCTCGGCAGATAAATATGATACGATCTTAATGGATACTTACGGTGCGCAGAAAAGAATAACGGATGAACAATAGGCAAGTAAAAAGTAAGAAATAAAAAAAGCAAAAGACATAACCTATAAAGTTGAGGTCTCCTAAGTTGCGTCAGATTCTCTCCGAAGGAGTTCTTCAGACGGGGAGGACCTGGTGTAGGGGAAGGATCCAAAAAGTCGGCAAAAAAAAGAGGAATTTAATCTTATAATTTTTACGTGTTTATGAATTTTTTTTTTGCAGAGTGAACCCAGTTTGGAATTTTGGTGGTTATTACTATAGGTTTCCAAAACCAATTTATAATCTGCCCCGGTTATAAGATTCAAAGGCTACAAAAAGCTACAAGGGCTTCACAAAGCTTCAAAGCTGTATGGCTTCAAAGCTTCAAAAGCTTCAAGGCTACACAAAAGCTTCAATCAAAATAAACAAATACAATAGTCGGGGCAGACTTTCTTTTATCCTTATTAGATTAATATACAAAGAGTTGCGGTTATTCTTTTTGATAAATCAGAGAAATATCGATTTATATTGTTGGTCACAAAGCTAACAACGGGGAACTCTTCTTGTGAAACTCTAAAACCTGATCCTGCTTTTATCCACCCATTCGTCCCAAGTGTATCCATCGTTTACGTAGCGGATAAAATAATTACCGGAGGATTCTTCAAGTACTTCTGCGGGATACCATGAACCTTTCCATTCAACCTGTGCGGTTTTTTCTTTTCCGGTTTTTATCCTGTCATACGCCACCCATTCATTCCAGAAATCATCGTAACCATCATATTTAATATAATAGAAATCATTTTGTGATTTTTGGATATCTGCATCGTACCACTTGCCTTCCCAGGATACTTTGATCCTATCTCCTGTATTATAGCTCACAAAGTGTATAGGCCTTAGTTCGCTCCGGTCAAAAATTTGGGATGATTTATCGCTGTAGTCAAAAAACTCACACTCTATTTTATTTTTGTTTTCCGAATTCAATACTCTAATAGCTGCACAATCATTCCCTTTTGGGGCCATGAAGTATGAACCCGCAGCCGGGTCGCCGCTGCCAAGCGGTGTACTGCCCGGCTTTGTTGCTGCAACTGTGCTTGTTTCATCTACTCCATGAAGTTCATAACCGCACATTTGGCGTTCACGGAATTTCATTGCGTCGCCCAGTTCCAAACCGGTTTCTGAGATCGTTATTTTCCCATCCGAGTTCCTATCGGCAAGCCACAGGCCTGAAAAGCAATCGATCACGGTCTGTGTAAACGTCCAGTTGGCTGTTGAAATATTGCATGATGCTGCTGAGGTTAAGGCGATAACGCTTTTTCCCGAGGAGTTTATCTTTTTTGCCTCATCCAGCAAGGCTCCGCTGTAACAGCAATCCGCGAGCAGCCAGACAAGTTTGCCTTTGAAGTTATCTCGGATAACATCTCCAAGCCAGCTAACATTAAATCCGGTTTTCTTATAGTTCTTTGAAGAAATATCATAGCTGGCAAAGTAGATAGAGTTATCTTTATCTTTTACACCGTGCCCCGCATAGTAAAAAATAAATGTTGAGCCTTCAGGCGCTTTTTTCAGCGCATCGGATACAGCCTGTTTCATTGCTTCAACGGTTGATTCTTTATCTATCAGTATTGCCAGATTCTTTTCCTGCACTCCTTTAGTTCCAAGCAGTTCGTAAAGTTCTTTATCTTTCCTGTTACGGTTACTGAAAGGCGGGAAGTCTTTATCTGTCCACTCAAGCACTCCGGAAATTACGCCGTAAGTATTTTCTCCCGGGGAGATATCTGAAGTAACCCCGGACTTGACCTGTTTTTTTTCAGTCTTTTCGTTTGATCCTTTGCCGGTTAGCTCGGTTACTTTAGAGCAGTTGATAAAGAGCGGCAGGATGAAGATAATCAGCAGAAATTTTTTCATCAGATATTATTTAGAATGTATAGAATTATATTCATTGAGAAGCTTTTTTGTATGCGGTCTTCGACTATGCTCAGACCGGCAACCCCACAGACCAACAAGGCACTTCTCAACTCAAAAACTGCTTCTGTTCAGTATTCTTTTTCTTCACGCTCAATCTCCAGCCGAAATAACCCAGCACACCCAGCGCAATCACACCCATTACAACAGGAATTATCACAGTAAGTATGCTCATCACAAATGATGCAGCATGCTCAAACGTGGCAATAAGCCAGTTACCCCAGCCGGCAGTGAAGGCAGTTGACTTCAATCTTGCCATGCTGGCGCCTGATTTTATCACGGCTGCAGAACCGCCGCCGACAATAATACCGAGTGTCCACTGTACCATTGGTGGCACATCGGTTATGAACGTTACTGACAGCAGCGTGCCAGCAATAGTTGCAAGCGGAATAGAAATTGTATCAAGCGCATTATCTAAAACCGGGATATAATACGCACCGATCTCTGCAACGGTTGCAGTCAGAAAGATCGCAAATGCCGGCCAGGAAGCCATCCATTCAAATCCCCCGCCGATGTGCACAATGCCAAGCATTGATGCTATGTTGGAGATGAGCAGAGGCACAAATACCCGGAATCCGCAGCTTGCCGCCAGCCCCAAACCTAAACAAATACCTATTGCTATATCCATTATTTATATCTAATGTTCCACAAATATATGTAAAACCTTCATATTTATTGCATAATTTTAACTAATATACCTTAAATATGTTCCTGTGCGCCCTGGTTATTTTGCAGTACCTGCAAGTTCATCAAGCTTTTCAAGGAGCCAATTTTTGCTCGCAATTTCTTCAACAGATTCAATTTCTTCTTTGAGTGAATTTATTTCCGACTGGTTTTTATTTTCTCTTAAGAATACAATTTTATGAATATATTTTATGAAGGTGTGGATCTGTATCCTGATTATTTCGGAAATTGAGGGATTACTGCTGAGAAAATGTTTTGTAGCATCAACATAATTCAATAAGGTTTCCATCTCATTCAATTCGTAATATGTTTTAGCCGAAAGTATCCGCGTCTGGAGTTTATCCATGATATCCATAAACTCAACTTTATTTAAATAATTGAGCGCCTTCCCGTATTCTTTAGTATGAAAATACAGGAAAGCATAAGCCTGGTACCTCATAGTATCCCGGAATTCAGGCATGAGTTTGGATGTATATTCTTTTATGAAATTCAATGCCCACTGGGTTTTATTTGCGCGCAATGCAGAGTTAAAGATCTGAAGATAAATTGCCTTTGACAACTGATCATCGGGGTAAAATGCCAGCCCTTCCTTTAGACGGAAATCGTTCAGCTCAAACACCATCTTGTTGTTTTCCTCTATGCTCAAATCCAAATTATACAGACAATAATTAATCAGCCAATGCATCATTACACTCTGTTCACCGATGGCAAGTTTCTTATAATGTGCCTGGTATAATTCACGGAATTTAACCACATGCCCGGTTTGCTCCGGTTTCAGCATCATCATTAAAGAGTGATAATATAGTTCTATCAGGTATGCATATTCGTAATTTTTTCTTTTTGCATAATTAATAATATTTTCATAATTAATACTTCCTGCAAACTCAAGCGGAAGATTAGTGTCAATTTTGTAATTATGGTATTCTTCCAGAATTCTCAAGTCTCTTAAGGCGGTAACGGTCATTTCTAAAAACAGAATTATCTGGTATTCCGCAGATCTTAGTGTTGAGTCACCCTTAAACTGAGTTCTATCTGTTAAAAAATAATAATCCTGTTTATAGATTTCCAAGTGTAACTTTTTATCAAAATAATCATAATCAATCCCCCTTTTTTCAAGAACCTTTTCCATTTCACCAATTGCCTGCGAGTAATTATTCGCTAATTTTCTATTGTTAAATTCAGATGTCGCGAGTTCCATCCGGGCAAATTTATTTTTCCTTAGTGCAATTTGTTCAAGGAATTCCTTTGTCATCTTTTCCATTGCCGAAGAGAGATTCCACATAATCTGTTTATTGAATTTGCTGCCTGGGTACAGTTTCTTATGCAGATTTTCATGGCTAATTTTATCTGTGTCAAAATCCGGATAGTATTTCTTCATCAGCCTGAAAAGCGGCCTGCAATTCTTGCCGCTGTTGTGAAACGGCGAAGCGAGGAACTTATCGAACAGCTTCATTTCTTCCGGCGAAAAGGTCTTCAAAATATTTATCAGCTTTGTATTCTTCATTTTTTCGGGTTAAGAATATTGTTGTAATTTTATAAGATTTTAAGCCAAAATCAACAATATTATTATAACCGCTTGGCCAAATTCAGGTTAGTTTTTTTGAAAAGTATCTTTGCTCCGGGTGTGCACGCTTTGTATGTTTGTTACCGTGCACATGTAACGAAGTAAATGAGAACTTAACCGTATTACAGGAAAAAGTTGAAAGACAAAAATTCAAAAAAACAGGTAAGTAAAAGATCCGGTAAGAATACCAGAGGTTACAGATTAAAACCAGAAACACACAAGATGATAGTAAAGATCCAAAATTTGCTCGGCTCTGACCAGGACGAAGTAATCGCAGCAGCATGTACAATGCTATTTAATGATCTTAAAAGCAGCAACCCTGAAAGGGCAAAAAAATGAAAATGAAAAAAAGCAGCAGCATAATGTATCTTGGATTACTTTTGTTGATAACGATTTACCAAGGGACACTTTCCCAGCCGGTTTGGGTTACTCAAAACCCGCTGCCGCAATGCAATACCATTAACGATGTTCAGTTCATTGGAGCAAATACGGGATACTCGGCAGGCAATTATGGCACTATTTTAAAAACCATAGATGGGGGTGCCAGTTGGGTAAGCCAGAACTCAGGAACATTTGAGAACCTTAAGTCAATTTCATTTCTGAATGCAAATACCGGTTTTATTGCCGGCGGCTTTAATACATGGATAATTCTAAAGACCACAAATGGCGGGACAAACTGGGTACTCACGAATTTAGGTAACGGCGGCGGATTCTTAAGCGTTCACTTTGCCGATCTTAATACGGGAATTGCCTGCGGCTTGGGAGGACTTTTAATGCGTACAACAAATGGCGGCGTGAACTGGAATTTAGGCTCCTTAGCTGCTGTATCTTTTCACAGTATTTATTTAAGCTCTGCATTTACAGGTTACATTGCCGCTGCCAACGGAAACGTTTATAAGACCACAAACAGCGGATTAAACTGGGTTGTTCAATCAACAGTTGATGCAAACCCGCTCTATTCATTAAGTTTTGTTGATAGCAATAACGGATTTGCGGGCGGCTGGAACGGTAAGATCGTAAAAACTACCAATGGCGGGGTGAACTGGAGTCTGTTAACGACAACGAACAATCAAACCATAAACGAAATTTTTGCCCGTGATCTGCTCAACGTATATGCAGCAGGCAATAATATGCGGTACCTTGCTACTACAAACGGCGGCGCGAACTGGACAGTTAACATACTTCAACAGGCAAACTATAACAACCTAAGAAGTATTTATTATGTTGATGCAAATAAGGGTTTTCTTGGCGGAGATTACGGCACGCAATTAATTACCAATAACGGCGGGGTGAACTGGAACGCGCAATTCACGGGACCAAACGCATATGGTTTCAGCCTCAGCTTTCCTTCAGCAAGCACAGGGTATGCGGGATTATATGTTGGCAGAATGCTAAAAACAACGAACGGAGGAAGTAACTGGAGTGTATTAATTCCCCCGGGTGGTTCCGCGAATATTGGGAATGTTCAGTTCACAGATAATAATACAGGATACTATACAATTTACACCAGTGATGTATATAAAACGACCGATGGAGGCGCCAACTGGAACACCCTTAATACCGGCACAGTGGAACAAATTGTAAGTTTGGTCTTTGTGAATCAAAACACAGGCTTTGCGGCATGTAACTCAAACGGAGTTATCGTAAAAACAACTAATGCGGGCGCTAACTGGGTGACTATCAACACCGGTTTCCCGGCCTCCTCATTCAGAAAGATATATTTCAAAGATCCTAACAACGGTTACATCTTAAACTATACATCGAATATTCTTGCTACTACGAACGCTGGACTTAACTGGGCAGAGCAGCTTACGGGAACCGTTCAGTTGCCGCAGGATATCTTTTTTGTTAACGCAAATACAGGATTCCTTACGTGCGGGCAGGGGAATTTTTTAAAGACTACCAATGCGGGAGCTAATTGGTACATCGTAAATCCTTCTGCGGGAAATTTCAGTAAACTATATTTTGTAAATGCTGCAACAGGCTATGGCGCAGGTTTATGGGACGGACAGGCAAACTGCAAAAGAACAACTAATGGCGGGCTGAACTGGACTAATATAAACACCGGAACAAACAATGCCATTACAGATATGGTCTTTACTGATTCAGCCACTGGCTTTATAACGGGCGCGGGAGCAATGATATTGAAAACCACTAATGGAGGCTCCATTACAAACATTCAGCCTGTTATTAACACCATACCCGAAGGATTTTCTCTTTCGCAAAATTATCCTAACCCGTTTAACCCAACGACGAATATCGGATTTCGGATCGCCGATTTCGGATTTGTTTCATTGAGAATTTATGATGTCTCCGGCAAGGAAATTGCTATCCTGGTAAACGAAGCCCTAAGCACCGGAGCATATAATATAGATTTTGACGCATCACAGTTTTCTACCGGAGTATATTTCTGCAGAATAGAGACAGAGGGTCTTTCAAAAACAATTAAGATGTTGTTGGTTAAGTAATTTTTTCTTGACCCGAAATCCCGGTTTACCGGGGAGTTTAATAAAATAGATTATAGGAGGATCAAACAAAATGAAAAATCAATTCGTATTACTTATAATGATGCTTTTGCTTAAAGGAGCTTCTATTTCTCAATGGCAGCCGGATATCCGTCTTACAAATGACCCTTCAGGCTCGTTCACCTCATATACAAAATGTATTGCTGCAAGCGGTAACAATATACACGTTACCTGGATGGACCTGAGAACCGGGAATCTTGAAATATTCTATAAACGCTCCACAGATGGCGGTACTTCATGGGGTGTTGATATACGTATGACAAATAACACTGTAGATTCTGATTACCCCGCAATTTCATCTTCAGGTCAGTTGGTTCATATTGTTTGGCAGGATAGACGCGATACGAATATTGAGATCTATTATAAACGCTCAGCCGATGGAGGCGCAACCTGGGGCGCGGATACACGACTGACAAACAGCCCTTTCCTTTCAGGGTATCCATCTGTATCCTCATCCGGATCAGATGTACATGTTGTATGGTATGATACACGTGATCTTAACGCAGAGATCTATTATAAACATTCAACCAATGGAGGGTTAAGCTGGGGCGCCGATACCCGTCTTACAAATAATCCTGCAGGTTCAGAGTATCCTTCAATATCAACATCGGGTACTTTTGTGCATGTTGTATGGTTTGATAACCGCAATACGAATAATGTAATATATTACAAACGCTCTACAGATAATGGTATAAGCTGGGGAGCAGATACAAGGGTAACATATACCACTTATGATTGCCGGTTTCCGTCAGTTTCAGCATCTGGTTCGTCAGTTCATGTTGCCTGGAGTGATCCGCGAAACTCCAACATGGAAATATACTATAATAGTTCTACCGATGGCGGTACAACCTGGGGAGGTTTTGATACACGGCTTACACCTAATTCAGCCAATTCTGAGCACCCTTCAATTTCTGCATCCGGCTTAAATGTACATTTAGTATATGAAAATAATCAAAACACTAATCTGCAGATCTATTACAGAAAGTCAACTAACGCAGGTTTAAACTGGTCCGGGGAAACCAGATTAACCAATACCGCATATACATCAGCGCGCCCATCTGTTGCGGTATCAGGAAATGTAGTGCATGCTGTTTGGCATGATAGCCGTAACGTGAATGAAGATATATACTACAAACGCGACCTCATGGGCAACCCTGTTGGCGTAACTGGTAACAGTTCGGGTATTCCAAAAGATTTTTCACTTTCGCAAAACTACCCTAACCCGTTTAATCCAACGACAAGTATCGGATTTCGGATCGCGGATTTCGGATTTGTATCAGTAAAAGTATTTGATATTACAGGAAAAGAAATTGCTATCCTGGTAAACGAAGATCTAAGCGCCGGAGCATATAATGTAGATTTTGATGCTTCACAATATTCCAGCGGTATTTATTTTTACAGCATGAAAACCGGAAATTATTCCGGGACCAGAAAAATGGTTCTTATCAAATGATTAATTTAATAATGCATCTTTGATTTAAAATAAACTAACTATCATGATAAAAAATATCAAATTTCTGCTTTTACTTTCCATGCTGCTGCCCATGTTACTTGCAGCAACTGCATCAGCAAATGCGTTCAGTCCGCTGAAGTACGGGATTGACACTCACGATTCACTGCTCTTTGATGGCGGCAATACGATGTCACAAAAAACAATTGTGGCAGTGAAAAAAAATTGTTATATCCAGGTAAAAGCTTTGAAAGGAACTGTAATTGGAGAAGTGATTAAAAAGGAAATTGTTCCTGCCTGCGGAGTAAATGAAACGCTTTATACATCAAAGATCACGGAACTTAAGGTAGGAGATATTCTGGCAGAAGGTTCTCAAGTTCTTACTTCATTAGGCAGCGATGTTGGTATTGGAATTTATTTATCTACCGATGAAAGTGAACCGATCAAATTTACTTCAATGTTCTTAACTCTCGGGGAAGAATCAGAAATTAAATTACCATTAATTAATGCTCTCTGCGGGCGCCTTGAAGAACACCTCCATCAGCCGGAAATACCGGTCATAAAGGGAGTGGTTACATACGAAGATGAACCGGGGACGAAACCAAAGTTTAAAACAAAAGGAAAAAGATCATCTGTAAAACACACAAAGACCCGTTACTCGCATGAAGTGAAATTTGATGGTACTGATACCGTAGATGTAATCAGGGTTTACGAAGGCGCAGTTGAAGTTTCAATGGAAAAGATAGATACTGACGATGGAGATATGACAAAAAAAATGGAGAAACTTGGCGAGGATATGCAGTCAGGTAAACTAACCGCTGAGGAAATACAGGCTAAAATGACTGAATTCCAGGACTACGGGCAAAAGATAAATGAACTTATACAGCCGTTAAATGTTGATGAGGGTTTCAAATGCACAGTAACTAAGAACTCAAGGATAGTTGAGCCGCTGGGACCGGGAGATGAAGATACTAAAAAATAAATACGCAAAAAATAAGAATGGTTTAGTATTCCGGTTGCTTTTTGAGGTTGACTCTTTTTTTCGGGGCGGGAGTATTCACTTTCCCTGGAAGGTACCCATCACCGTGCCGTCAATTGAGATGATCTTCACAACCGTTTTTCCTGTGGCATCTTTTTCTGCTTTCACTTTTGCCATAACTTCGCCATCATCGCCGGTAAGAATTATACTTTTAGCGGAAATGGTGTCATAGTGAGCGGTAATATCATTGCTGCAAGCTACAAAATAAAAAACGAATACAACCAGCGTTATTATAACAATAGCAATGTATATAAGTTTTTTCATAAAATGTTCCATGATTTTTATTCTTCCTAAAGCCAATATATTTTAATGCCTCGTAAATTAAAATCCAACATTCTTTCGTCATGGCAGTGCAATACAGATCATAAAAAACCCCGCTCTATCTAATAGAAGCGGGGTTCCCGACCCGGGCAAAATGCCCGCGCGTTTTCTTTCGTAATACTTTAATCTTTCTTTACTTTTTCCAATATAGTAAGCTTATCGCCATCTACTTTAAATGACATTGATTCGCTCCAGCGGCTTACTGAGTTTTCCTTAATGTTCAGCTTAAGCCCCTTAAGGCTTACCTTTACAATATTATCTGCGGTAGAAATTTTCACTTCATCAAAAGTCTTTTCAACAGTAGAAGGAAGTGTGGGGCGGCAATTTTCGATCTGGCTTACAATAGATGCCTCATCGCGGAACCAGTTCTTCAGGAAGATCTTATTGGATTCGCTGCACTGGTAGCTCATATTAAGCGCTGATAAGATCTTGCATTTCACATTTTCTTTGCTGCCTTCGGTAAAGCACTCATTACCTATTGTTGAGGCAAGGTAGCCAAGCACTGCTTTTTCGGGTTCGCTTATAGAAGCAAAATAATTCTCATCAAGCTTGATGATGTTAACGCTCGCCTTTAATGAGGGGTCATAAACATCCTCACGCCAGATGACCTTTGTCATATGACTTTTGGATTCCCTGAAATCCATGACCGGAGTCATGTCATCATCGCCGCCTGCCTTTAGTTCGCTTTGGATAAAAACTGCTGCAATAACAAGTATTGCCAGAAAGATCATGTGCGGAATGAATCTATTTATCTTGTGCATAACCGCCTCCCCATAAAATGAATATGCTAACTTAATTAATTAACTAAAGATAGCAAATCAAGATGGCAAAGTACTTAGCGGATTTCGTGATATTTTAAGTGTTTGTTTTGCGCGGGATAATCAGGAATATCTCTATTTTGATGCAATGATCATGAATCTATCGAGAGTGCTTTTGAAACTGCCTTCCTCTTGAATAAGCAGGTTTGCTACCTCCAGTTCTTTGCGGTATTTCTCTTTCGAAAAATCAGGAATAAGCCAATTGATGACGTTTAGATAAGATATCAGGGCTTCAATATCAGCGAA